>NZ_JAAFYZ010000020.1 GCF_018274385.1 Catenulispora pinistramenti
CAACCAACCCCGACGCTCAAGAACCTGACAGCAACAGTCACCGCAGACAGGCTTGATGCGGCATCCTGGACGGCATGGACACACCATCCGGCGAGTTCGTCCGCGTCCTGGACTACCACCTCGACTCAGGACACCCCAAGCCCGTCGAGGCGCTGCAGGCTTGACTGCGCGAGCGGGGCATCGAGGAGATGCCCTTCGGCGTCGATGACGTCCTCCTCATCGCCCCCTGCGGACGTGACGAAGAAGGCAACTGGGACCGCAGCGTCAAAGTCCACGTCCGCGGTGCAGCACTTCGCCGACTCAGCCTCCATCCTGACGAGCCGACCTCATCGATCGAACCGCAGACCTGAAGTCTTGCTGTCACGACCAAGTTCGTTGAGCCCCCATGCTCCGAGCCAGTTGAACAAAAATCCGTGGGCCCGGCGTCCGGAGTTGTGCCATTTGTTGACGCGGGTGCGCTCGGCGACTTCGGCGGTGTCTAGGCGGAAGTCCTCGATCAGCCAGTGCAGGTAGGCCCGGAGGCTTTCCAGGCTCTCGACGGTCTTGGCGTCGGCGTGCTTGTCGGCGACTTCGGCCGAGGCCGCGGGGGGGTGTGGAGCAGGACCGCGAACTCCCACCACGTAGTCATCATCGGCTCGGTGAACGCGGGGTTCCCGAGCGCTGCTTGATCCTGAGCGAGCTCGGATAGTTCCAGACATAACGAACCCCTCGGTCTCCAGCGTGTGATCAGCGAGCCGAACACCACCAGGCGCGTCACCCTCCGTCTCACTGCAACCGTCGTTGCGTGGCTGGCCGCGACCGGCGCACGCTGTCGTCCGTCACGCAATTCGGGCGACGGTTCACACATGCTTCGGCTTGATGTCCGGTCTCGCCGTGGCCGGGAGTCCAGCGGACGTGGGAGGCCCTTCTCGTCGCGTCACGCCGCCACGGACGCCGCCAGAGATAGGCGGCCACAGCTGGAGTGCAGACGACTCGTCCCTGATTTCGCCAGGACTGCGGACGCGTGCCCGGTCCACGAGAAGGCCGGTTGGTCCGACGGGCGTCGCGGCTGCCGCAGCCATTGGTGGTGCCGGAGATCGTCCTCGGGTCAGGAGACTCGGTCAGCGTCGCGACGGACGTCCCGCGGATGCGGTGGCAACGCGTGGCGCAGAGGTTCGGGGTCCGGACGTCCCCTCCGCCGTCGAGAGGCTGCGACCGCCAGCCCTTTGACATACGTGCACCAATTGCGGGCGCCGTTGCTGCTGATCCACTGCCCGTACGGCGCGCGTGCGCCTACAGTTTAGGCCAGCGGCCCGTCAGAACCAGACCGCTTCGTCCTGTAAGCCAGCGATACACACGCCGATTCCTCCATGCGCCACACTGCTGTGCGCGATCGGTCACTGCCTGTATGATCGGCGGCCAGCCGCAACAACAGAACTCTGATACAGCAACACTCTGGCGGCATCGAATCGATGGGGGATGCCCGTGACCTACACGGCCGAAATCAGCAGGTCCAATCCGGGATGTTTCGTGTTCCTGGTCGACCAGTCCGGGTCGATGTCCGATCCGATCGGCGGCGAAGCCCCGGGCCGCAAAGCCGACGTCGTCTCCGACGCCATCAACCGGCTGCTTACCGAGCTGTCCGTGAAATGTGCCAAGGAAGAAGGCGTCAGGGATTACTTCCACGTGGGGGTCATCGGCTACGGCCAAAGCGTCGGCCCGGCGCTCGGCGGTCCGCTGTCCGGGCGTGACCTGGTTCCGCTGAGCCAGATCGCAGACAACCCCGCGCGCGTGGAGGAGCGGTCGAAGAAGGTCCCGGACGGGGCCGGCGGCCTGGTGGAGACGACGGCGAGCTTCCCGGTGTGGATGACGCCGATCGCCAACGGGGGAACGCCGATGGTGGCCGCCCTCGGCTACGCGCGGCGCCTGATCGGGCAGTGGTTGGACGAGCATCCCGGAGGGTTCCCGCCGATCGTGCTGAACCTGTCCGACGGCGAGTCGACCGACGGCGACCCCGGCATCGCTGCCGGCGACATTACGTCCCTGGCCAGTGCCGACGGCGGTGTCCTGCTGTTCAACCTGCATGTCTCGTCAGTCGGTGGCACCCCCGTCGAGTTCCCGGACACCGACGCCGGCCTCCCCGACGCCCACGCCCGAACCCTGTTCGGTATCTCTAGCTTCCTTCCGGCCCACATGCGCACGTACGCCGCCGCACAGGGCAAGAAGGTCAGCGACGGCACCCGAGGATTCGTCTACAACGCTGGCATCAGCGCCGTCGTGCAGTTCCTCGACATCGGAACCCGTGCCACTGAGCTGCGGTGACCGCCACACCAGGCTACGTATCACGGTTCCTCGTACCGAAGGACGGGAACAACGCCGACCAGTGCGAAGACGCCCTGGTCGTCTGGCCGCCGGCCGCGTACGACGAACCGGTCATCGGGGCGTTCCTGGCGGTCCTGTGCGACGGGGCTTCGGAGAGTCTGCTGGCCCGCGACTGGGCGAACCTGCTCGCTGAGCACCTCGCCGACCGGATTGACCGGCGGCCCGGCACCGTACGTTCGCCGCGGGCTGCCGCCGCGGCGATCGCGGAGGCGGCCCGAGGTTGGGACAGTTGGCTGGCCGCGTACATCGGGCGCCGGGCAAACGGCGGCAAGCCGCTAGCCTGGTACGAGAAGCCAGGGCTCGAGCGCGGAGCCTTTGCCACGGTATTGGCCGTCAGCGTTCGCCCCGACGAACACTGCTGGCGATGGAACGCGGCCGCACTTGGAGACACCTGCCTGTTCCATGTCCGCGACGATCAACTGCTGCAGGCGTTCCCCGTCACGGACCCGGCGGAGTTCGGCGTCACACCGGCGCTTGCCGGCAGCCGCAACGAGGACGCCGCGCTGCTCGCCCGGCACATTGCGGTCGCTGCCGGAGACTGCGACTCCGGCGACGTTCTGTTCCTGGCTACCGACGCGCTCGCCGCGTGGTTCCTCGCCGAAACCGCGGCCGGTAGGCAGCCGTGGAACGTGCTCCGCGAGTTCGCAGGCCAGGAAGCGTCGGAGTTTCAGGCCTTCATCACCTTGCAGCGAGCCGCTGGAGACATGCGTAACGACGACGTTGCCTTCGTCCACTTCGACTTCGGATAGGGGCCATGGCCGGAAACCAGATGTTCCCCAGCGGCGCCGACTACGCCGAGGCGATCCAGAACCCCCAGTTCTGCTTCAACGATCCCGACCTACGCGACGGACGCCCGGCGCTGACCAACCTCAGGCAGCCCAAGCCGATCTCCGGCAACTTCGCCTCGGTATTCTCTATGACCGCACCCAACGGCCGGCGGTACGCGGTCAAGTGCTTCACCCGCGACGTCGCCGACCAGCGCACCAGATACGAGGCCATCAGCCGCCACCTCACGACCATCGACGACCGCACCCTGTCACAGCCGTGGCGTATGGACTTCACCTACCTGCCAGACGGGATACTCATCCGCGGCAAACGTTGGCCCGTCCTCAAAATGGCCTGGGTCGACGGCACCGGTCTGATCAGTTGGTTGGAGACATACCGTGCGGACCGCACCGCCGTCGGGAACCTCGCCGATCGTTTCGCCGAACTCGTGACCGACCTCGAAGCGAGCAGGATCGGCCACGGCGACCTCCAACACGGCAACCTGCTCGTAGCGCACGACGGCACTCTGCGGCTGGTTGATTACGACGGCATGTACGTGCCGGCGTTGTCCAGCGCACGAGCCGCCGAGGAAGGCCACCGCCACTACCAGGCACCGATGCGGAAGAACTCCGGCGACTTCAGCGAAACCATCGACCGGTTCTCCGCATGGGTCATCTATCTGTCCCTGACAGCGCTCGCCGCCGACCCCAGCTTGTGGGATCAGCTGCGAGCGACAGACGCCGAATACCTGTTGACCTGCGACGAGGACTACATCACGCCATCAGCCTCCTGGCGGCTCAGCCAGCTGATCGCGGTCGGCGGGGAGACCGGACGAATAGCCGAGATGGTCCGCGAACTCGCCGGCAAAACCACACAATCAATGCCAAAACTGCTACCGGCACTGCGCACCACGCAGGCGAACCCCGTGAACAGAGCATCCACGGCACCCGCCGCCGTCCACCGGCCGGCATGGCTTGACGACCACATCGAACGGACACCTCCTCCCGCGCCGACGCGGTTCACTGACCGCCGCGTGTCCGACGTCATCTTCGCCATCGCCGCCGTGATGACAATGGCCCTGGGCGTCCTCGGCATCGTCCTCGCACCGCTGATGGCGTACATCGGCGCCGCCGTAGTCATGGCCAGCCTCGTGATCTCCGACCTTGGCAGGCGCGCTCGACCGGAGTGGAGAACCGCCCGAGACACCCACCGGTCACGCGCCAAGCAGATCGCCGCCTTCGGCGACCCGGCCAGCCATCTACAACACCTGGAGCGCGACCACTTCAAACAGGACGCGCAGATCACGCAACAACTAGAAGGCGTTGCGCTAGAACAGCGAGAGACGGTAACCCGGCGGACGCACGACCTAGCGCGCGTCGACCGGATCCTCGCCGGGCAGCTCTCCGCGATCTCCCAGCGCAAGCAGCGGCTCGAGACTGACCACAGCCTGCGAGCTTCCTCAGAGCTCCAACGGATCCAGGCCGCCCACGTCCAAGACCGGCTGCGTCGCCACACGATCCACCAGGGCATCAAAGGCATCAACGGCCTGGGCCCCGCGGCAGCGGCCACCCTCAGTGCGCACGGTGTCCACACCGCCGCCGACATCGAGATCGTGCTGGTTGCCGGAAGCAGCAAATACCCCACGCGCATGGCGTACTTCGTCCTTCCCAACGGCAGCAGGACGCGGATCGACGGCATCGGAGAAGTCCGAGCGAAAGCGCTGCTCGCATGGCGTGACGGCCTGACCCGCGAAGCGCTGCGCAGCGCGCCGAGCACGCTCTCGGCCGCCCAGCAGTCCGCGCTGCGCAACGCCCTGGCTGCCGACCTCGCTCGCTTGGATACCGAACGCCGCACGGCCGAGGACGCGGCGAGGGTCGAGAAGACCAACATCAACGTGAACGCCGGACAAGGGGCGACACGGCTCGCCGACCGGCACCGGCAGCTGACCGCGGAGCAGACGGCGGCCCGGGCAAAGTTCACATCGCAGACCGCTGCATTGCGAGACCAAGTCAACCAGCGGACTCACGTGGTTGCCGCGGCGGATGCCGAGCGTCGTGCGCGTCGTCGGCTCCGGCTGCACCGGTACCTGTTGTTCGCATTATTTGGATCGTCACGATGACTCTGCCTGACCTCGTGACCGTAGGGAACCTGTCGTGACCCGCCGAGGCACGTCAACCACGACGGATGTGACGGTACTTGCCACCCGGTTGGTGATGATGACCGCCGTGGGCATGGTGAAAGCCGTCAGGAGGATGCCATCGCTCATCCTGTTGGCGGTCCCCGTGATTCTGGTGGTCGTGGGCGAGGACAGCGCTGCGGACCCGCTGCGCGGCGCCGCCGTCACGATCGTGACCGTCGCGGCCGCTGGACTGTTCGGCCGCTGGCGCTACCGCAGATGGCAGCAGCACCTGGCGGAACAAGCGGCAATGCAGCGGCTGCACGCGCTGCGCGCGCAGCACATCTCGACTTACCACTCGATGAACCCCCGGCAGTTCGAGGAAGCCCTGGCCTACCTCTGCGGTCGCGACGGGTGCGCCGGCGCCGCAGCCACCGGAGGCTGTGGCGACCTGGGGGCGGACGTCGTCGCCGTCACCCCCGACGGCCGACGACTCGTCATCCAGGCCAAGCGGTACTCCGCCGGAAACAACGTGTCGGGTCCGGACCTGCAACGGTTTGGAGGCACCTGCTTCGCAATCCACGGCGCGCACGTCGCCGTCGTCGTCACCACAGGCGGGTTCACCAAGCAGGCCCGCGCCTATGCGGCCAGCGTCGGCATCCGGCTGGTCGACAACGGGGTTCTTGCTGCCTGGGCGTCGGGAACCGGCCCGCCCCCGTGGCAGTGACCCCTATAGTCGAACCCTGATTTACCCGCTAACGTCAGCCGAATGAACAGCATACTGCGATACTGGGGATATCTCGCAGCACTCGGCCTCGTCCTGGCGTGGACAACGCACAACCGCAACTGGGTCCTGATCCTGGTGCTGTCGGTCGTGGTCGTCATCTACAGCTTCTTCCGAGCCCCAGCGTGGTGCGGGGCCCCGATCCGGAAGAAGGACGCCTACTGCCGCAACAACGCCTACGGGCTGCTGATGGGATGTCACTTGCGGCAGCATCGATGGGAGAAACTCAAGATGACCGTCGCGCCGAAAAGGTGGCGCGAACTCGTCGGGCGCTGCCTGACCTCCACGCAGCAGAAGCTGGCCGTCCTGGCCGGGATCGCGGGTTCGATCTCGACGATGCTGGCCCTGATCAAGGTCTTGGCCAAAGCCTGAGCACTATTCGTGAAGTGCGCGACGGGTGCAGGCGTAGTGGACCTCGGTGGTGCTCTCCTTACTGAGGTCCAGCGGATCGTGCATACCGCAGGAGGGGCCAGAGCTTCTCGCCCGAGCGCTCGATCATGGTCCAGAACTCGTCGCCATCCAAAGCCCTCAACCCTCCCTCAGCAGACCGGCGGTGCCGGAAATCGTCAGTCGAGCCAGACGATGACGGCCTGGCCGCATGCCGCGGCAGCCGCGAAGAACAGCGCCAGATCGCCGTAGTAGCCCCGGGCCCAGTCCAGCTCGCCGGGCGAGTCCCAGCCCAGCGGGTAGACCTTCGCCTCAGCCAGCTCGCCGACGCCGACCCTGCGGATCAGGTCGTCGTAGGACACCCGACTCATCTCTCGCGCGGCCACCCCAACCCGCTCGACCGGCACGAACCGCGGCGGGCCGTAACCCCAGTCCCCGTCTTCCGCGAACGGCTCCTCGCCATGGACGACATCCACCGGGAAGTTGAAGCGCCGGAACAAGAACCCCAGCATGTCCCACGTCTTGTAGGTGGTGAACAGCCGCGCGTCCGCCGGCGGGAGTTCCTGCTCGTCCTCGACATCCTGAATCTGCTCGATGAGCTCCAACGCCCAGTCCGGATCGCTCACAGCCCGGGTCAGCTCGTCCGGCGTGACCCGCAGATACTCACCGATCATGCTCATGCGCGCCAGGATAGAGCGCCCGTAGGACAAGCAGTGAAAACGTCCGTCAGACCCGCCTGCCATCCTGAGCCTCATGTCATCCATCGAAGCGTTGCGACGTGAACATAACGCGGAGGACGGCACGTTCCTCCTGCTCGCTCGCGCCGAAGGCGTATGGAACCGCGACGCCTTCAACCGGTTGCAGCGCGTCATGCGCGAGGTCTGTGAGGAACTGGCCGACCGGGACCGGATCGACCGATGAATCGCTGACGCGTTCTGGTTCGCCGAAGGCTTCGTCCGCGAAGACCAGTCCTTCGCCCGACCCGAGCCAGCGGAGTACTTCGAGGAGGCGAACAGGAGGATGTTCGACCTCTGCTCGTGGCTGTTCAGCGGCCAGAGCCCGTACCTGCCGGGCCACGACTGGCCCGACCCGTAGCCCGCCAGCCTTCCCACCAAACTTTCGTAGGCGAAGAGCAGACGAAAACTCGATGGGAAAGCGAAAGATTCAACGGGACCCTACAGCCGTTAAACTGGTGGAGTCCACATATCTGAACCGCGTCGTATTCTCTGTCCCCGGTCAGGCGACGAGTTCAGTCGTGTCGTGGGGCCTTGTCTGAGGTCGGCTGCTGTCACGTGGGTCACGTTGCGGCTGGCCTCAGCTGGCGTCAAGGAACTCGCCGACACAGAAGGGCATGAGCAAATTCTGGTTACGGCTTTGCGGGCACGCCCGGCGGGTTCCGCGCGGCGTCGGGCGGGGCGAATCCGTCGGGCCACACTGACAGGCGCTCGCCGAGGAACATGGCGCGGGTGAACGATGGCGGCGGGTCGGGGAAGACCGATCGGTAGAACCAAACGGCCTCGCCGAAGGTCACGTGGTCGAACGACGTGGTCGCCGCGAAGTGAGCATCGGTGAAGTGTGTGATCTTCGTAAAGGTCGCGCCGTTGAAGCTGGCCGAACCCGCGAACCGGGATTCGCGGAACGCCGCGCCCATGGCAAATCGAGTGTTCTTGAACGATGCGTCGCCTCCGAACTCGACGTTGGCGAACCCTGTGACGCCGTTGATCTGCACGTCGTCGAACCGTACGGCACGGTCGAACTTCACGCCGTCGAAGTTGGCCCAGCCGAACAGAGCGCCCTGGAAGTCGACCTCGTTGCCTTGGTGGAAGTGCGCGCCCCTAAATATGGCGCCTCCGTCAAACGCTGTGTGGTCGAACTCGCAGATCCCGTCAAACTCGGTGTCGACGAAGTAGGCGCCTGCGGTTTTGGCGTGCCGCAGTGAGACATTGGTAAGGCGGGCGCCGCTGAGGTCAACTACGGCGTTGGCCCAGAAGCTCTTGTGGTCGGGTCGCAACCGTGCGAACACTGTGGCCTGGGCTGCTGCACGAACCTTTACTTCACCCGGGTCCGCGGTGTTTGGATCGTACGGAATGCACAAGTAGGCACACAGCACTTCCATGCAGGTCTGCCTGTCGCGTTCTGAGTCGTCCGCTATTCGGGCGAGAGCGTAGACACCGCCGAGTCGCACTGCGGCGGCCGTGTTCCCGAGCTGGGCTATGGCTTGCGTGTATCGCTCGGTGAACAGCTTGTCCTGGTCACGTATGTGGTTGGCCTCGTCGGTTCTCTGCTTCCGATACGCGACGTAAAGGCCGGCGACCGCGCCGGACCCACCGACCACCAGCAGCGCGGTTTTCGCGACGTCCAGCCGGTTGGCCTTAGCGCCCGGAATCAGCCACAACAGCAGCAGGTAGACCCCAGCTGTGCCGATGACGCCGGCTACCAGTAGCGCCGCGTAGATAGCAGGGAACGGCCGTGGGCGGTACGGCCGCGGCTCTCGGTCTCGACGAAGCGTCAGAACACGACGGTATCTCTTCTGCACGCCCGCACTCATGGCCGAAGGCTAGCCGTCGCGTCATGGCGCGGGTGGCGTATTGCCCCGAACCGGCACCAGCGCTCGTCATACCGCGAGAACCTATGGTCCATGTCCATGCCGACCTGGCTCGCTACAGTCCTGATCGCCGCTGGCACTTCCGTGGTGGCGCGGATGGTTCCCGACCTGACCGTCGTGTCGCGCCTCGATGCGCGCAAGGCCCGTGTGAAGGCGGTGCACGATGCCCGCGACCGCTTTTCGAACTGCGTGATTACGATGCTCACGCTCTGCGGGGCGCTCGCGGCTTGGGACATCCCTGATGACGTATCCGATGTTGTGCGTGCGCGGCTGGAAGGCGAGAGCGAGCGATGGCGGGGGCTGATCGATGAGACCACGGTGTGGTTGATCGACAACTCGGCGTTCTACGCGCTGAGCTGGCCGCGTAATCTACGGGTCATCGCCGGCCGGTACGCCACCGAGACGCGCGGCGTGTGGCTGTCTGAGCGGACCGAGGCTGACAAGGTCCGGCTGCTTGGGGACCTGACAGCACACATTCAGTCGATCTACTTCATCCGTTTGTGGCGGGTGATGGCCAGGGCTGAAGCGCTGCGGAACGTACAGAACGCATTCGATGCGCTGAACTCTCCGCCGGTGCCCATGCCGCTTCCGGTTGTCGAAGAGTCGCCGTGACACGCGCGGAGCCCAGCGGCATGACACTGCCGACTGGTGACGGGCTGTCAGACTACTCCGATGCCGTTAAGCAGGAACCTGTCGGTCGAGCATCACTGTGTGGTGGAATCGTCCCTAAGCGGGTCGACTCCGGGGGCGGCTGCTTCAGCGGCCTCCGGAACTCCGAGATCCGCCAGCACACCCCGCCAACGCTGTCGCCAGGCGTCTCGCGCGTGTTCGTCCGCCATCATCGCGTCTACTGGCACTTCCTGGCCAAACGGCCAGAGGGCATCGGGTTCAGCGGCGAGGCAGAGACGGGCAAGAAATGCCCGGCGCACCAAGTCACGCATACGGTCGACGGCGAATGCGAGGCTGACGCGGGGAGGCATATCGCTGGGCGCCGTCGAAAGACCTGTGGTGATGTCGCGTAGGTCTTTCTCGCTGATGCTCCCTCCGTGCACCAGTTTCGAGCGCAACTTGTAGAGCCTGCCTACATCTTCAAAGATTGCGCGCCCGGAGTCCACCTCGGTCACCAGAAGGGCAGCCGCGCGTCCGCGGAGACGCAGCGAGATCGCGTCAGTCTCATTGCCGTCGCTGATCAGAACCGCTTCGAGTGCGGTGGCCAGGTCAACGATCGCCTCATAGTCATCGTGTGCCTCGTGTGCGCGATTGAACCGGTACAACGCGACGTCGAATGTGGTCGTCACTTTGCCCGCACGTTTGACCTTCGCCGCGTCCAGGTATCCTCCGAGAGCTGCGAAGGCTGGGGCGTGGCCTGTGTTCAACTTGACGACTCGCTGCATCAAGGTGGATATAGCGCCTTTGCCGAAGACGTGATGCGCGGGGTAGCGCCTCGATACGGAGCTTGCAGGTCCGGTGATCTCCCAGCAAGACTGATGAGTGCCGGCCAACAGTAGTCGGGCGAGTAGGAGGAACCGATCAACGTCGCCCTCGATTCGGCGACTCGCCGCATACGCCTCGACGGGGGAGCTCGACGTGGTTGCGATGACCAGGCTCTGTGGAGGGTCGAACGTGTGGGGAGGACGCTCGTCGAGCGCCCGGGGAATCATCTCCTGAGTCCGTTCGAGAAGACTGCCTGGTCCAGTCTCCGGGGAGACAGTGATTTCACCGATTTTGACCGGCTCATCGGTCTCGGTGGTGAGGTGCGAGACGACGCGGCAGCAGTGCAGCTGCTCGGTTCCCACCTCCAGAAGTGCGAGCCAATCCTCGATTGTCTGGCCCACGAGCTCGTTGTCGGCCTCGAAGTCAGCCAAGGCGACGGCGCAACGCGCGATCGCTGCTTCGAGAAGCCCGAAGATGTATGAGTTTGCGAATTCTAGATTCGGCTGCCTCGGCGGAGTCGTCGACAGCATGAACCGCTCGGGGAAGAGGCGCTGGACCGCGGCTTCGAGTTCTGTGAACTCCGGCAGGCCCATCACATTGCTTCCTTCGTAGTCGTTGCCGACGCGCAGGAAGGGCCGGTAGACCGAGGCTGGCACAACTCTCAGCTCAGCAAGCGCCGGGAGCGCAGCACCGACAAAGGCACGTGCAACGGTCCTGAGGTGGTCGGTCGTGGTGGCAAGGTCGCGGTTGCCCCTGTAACCGGCCTGGTACTCCCAGATCTCGTGGTCTAAGGCGCTCAGGTCGGCGCCAGTGCGCTCGGCAGCAGCCTTAACCAATTCCGCTGCCGTGTCCGAGGACAGAGCATCCTCTGTGACACCGAGCCCTGCGGCGACAAATCGGACGATCATCCGGTCTGGTTTCACGTCAGGCAACCCCAGCAGCATCCGCAGGTAGCGCCAGGAGATTCCCGCCTCCTGGGCGGGGACCGTCAACCATGCATCTCGTGCATCTCGGCCGAGATCCGTTTCGTCGGCTTCGACAAACTGCTCGGCGGAGTCGATTCCGAGATCGACCAAGACCTTGGCCGCCAGAAGCACAGCTTGGCCCCTGCTGGGCGCATCCGGCTGTGTCGACACCCTATTACGTGTGCCGATCTTGTCGATGAACTCGGTGACGCCACCAAGGCGCTCGTAGAGGCCGAGAAGATCGGTCAAGGAGTCCTTCGACGGGTCAGCCCCCTCCCGCATACGGACAGTCCGGTACCGACCGATGACGCCTCGCGCAATTGGGTACCGTGTCTCGATCGACCAGATCGAGCTGATAACCGCGAGCGCAAGGCTGCCCGGGTGTTCCGTCACCAGTGTCCACTCGTCCTGGGGCCGCAGGTGCTCGGCGCACGCACCAACGATGCGCTCTACATCGCTGAGACTGCCGTCTTGTGCTCGCAGAGCCTCGTCGCTCAAGGCTGCCTCCTTTGGATAGCAGAACCTTCCCACAACGACCCGCAAGATCGCCTGAGGATGAGGACAGGCTGGGCCTGGAGAACGCCGACTGTAGTCGGCTGTCGAGTTGAGGACTGCGGCGGTAGCAGCCTCATACCCGAGAACCACCCGCGTGGTGGAAGCGCGGACGCTCTCTGCGAATGACGCTGTGCCGCATCGTCAGGCGGCGGCCAGATGCGTAACCGGGTTGCATCCAACGCAACGGGCAATGGCCTAGCTGTCGGGGATCTCGCCACTGCGGTTAGGAAACACCAGGTCAGTGGCGAGAATAATGTCTAATTAAGCTGACGCCGGATCGCGACAAGGTTCTCCCTCCAGTAGCCTGCCAGTGGGCTTAGTTGGACGTGCAATCCGGTGTGTGGTGCCTCCACCAAGATCCCCTGGCCCAGGTACATACCGACATGTCCTGGTGCGGTCACCGTTCCGTCCGACCCTGCTACGAACAGTAGATCGCCAGGTTGAAGGCTGTTCGTGTCGTAGACAGGTATGCCGACGGTGGACTGTGCGATGCTGCCGCGTGGGATCGCGATGCCCGCGGCGCGGTAGGCCATCATCATCAGGCCGGAGCAGTCCCAGCCGTCGGGACCGGTCCCGCCCCAGATGTATGGCTTCCCGATTTGCGCTAGAGCGAAGCTGATGGCCGTGACTATCGGCGCGGGGACCCCGGCTGGTATGTGGTAGCCGGCCGCCTTGGCAGTTGCTGCGGCGACCGCGAGGCCGCTCGAATCCTGTGGTGTGCAGTTCGCGCCGCCGGTGAAGGCGGCGGCGAGGGCTTGGGCTTCGTCTTGCCATTTGGCGTAGGCGTAGGGGAAGCCGCTGTGCTGGACTGCCTGAGCTGCGTCGGTGGTGGACATCGAACGCCAGCCCGGGACCTGGAGCAGTCTGCTGTAGAACTGCCGGGCGGCGTACGCGGGAGTCAGGATCTGCGCGGGGCTGCCCCAGCCTTGCGACGGTCGTTGCTGGAACAGCCCCAGGCTGTCGCGGTCTCCGTAGTTGAGGTTCTGGAGGCCGGATTCTTGGAGGGCGGTGGCTATGGCGATCGCCTCGCCGGGCGCCGGGACGCCCATGCTGATGCCGACTTCGGCGATGATTTGGGCGTTTCCGAGCCGGGCGGCGCTCAGATTGCCGGTGTTGGGTGAACCACCGTTGAAGCCGGCCGTGCAAATAGATGTCGTGGTTGAGACGGGTGCTGTGATGATGGCCCCTGCTATGGCGGCGACTGCGGCCACGGCGAGCAGGGGCGCGGATATGGCGGCGGCTATCGCGGGCTTGACGGGCATTGTGCCCTCCTCATCAGGCGGGCTGAGCCGCGAAGGTGACGGGCAGTTCGGTTAGGGCGTGTTGGCGGTGATCGGGCTTCCACCGCAGTTCTTGTTCCGGGATGGCGAGCCTGAGATTCGGCAGCCGGCGCACCGCGGTCCACAAAGCGGTCCGCACTTCCATCCGTGCGAGCGGGGCGCCGAGGCAGTAGTGCGGTCCGTGGCCGAAGCCGAGGTGTCCGCTGCTGGCGCGATCGAGGTCGATGGCGTCGGGGTTGGTGATGTACTGCGGGTCGCGGTTCGCCGAACCGATCGCGAGTAGGACGGTGTCGCCCGCCGGCACGACTCGCTCGCCGACGCGGAGGTCTTCGAGGGGGAAGCGTCGGATGGCGGTGAGCATGGGTCCGTCCCGGCGTAGCAGCTCTTCGACGAGTGCGGCCATGCGGGGCGTGTGCGGATCAGGTTCCTCACGGACGAGGTTGGCTAACCCAGGTTCGCTGAGTACGGTCGCCATGGCGTTGGAGATCAGGTGCACCGTGGTCTCGAAGCCGGCCCACAGGATGAGGAAGGCCAGCGAGGTCAGCTCATTCTCGGTCAATCGGTCGTCACCATCCCGCGCGGTGATCATCGCGGTGAGCAGGTCGTCGGCGGGCTCGGTGCGTTTGCGATTGATCAAGGCCACCAGGCAGGCATGCATGCCAGCCACAAGGTCGCGGGTGGAGGGGCGATTCGGATCGTTCGGCGTCATCAGCGAGCGGGTGTAGGCCTGGAACGCGGCGCCGTCCGATTCCGGGATCCCGAGCAGGTCGCAGATGACGACCACGGGCGTCGGAACAGCGAGTTCAGCGACGAGGTCGGCACGGCCGTTCGGAACGATCGCGGCGACGAGGCGGTCGACGGCTGCCTCGACGCGCTCCCGCTGAGCTTCGACGCGGCGCGGAGTGAAAGCGGAGGAGACCAGGCGGCGCAGCCGTGCGTGTGCCTGGTCGTCGACGTTCATCAGGTGCTCGTCGAGTGCCGGGGGTAGACCGAAGCCCTGGTAGCCGTGACGGGAGTTGCGCGCTTCGATGGACATCCGCGGGTCGGAGAGCAGGGCCTTGACGTCGTCGTAGCGGCTGATCACCCAGACCTGCCCGCCGCTGGGCTTGACCGCTTGGTGGGCGCCGCCGGCCTCGCGCAGCCGCGCGTACGAGTCGTACGGGCATCCGGACAGGTGTGGTGCCATTTCGATCGGCTCGGTGAAGGGCTGGTTGGTGGTCACGCGATACCTCCGGTCGGGGTCAGGTCGGTGTCGGCGATTTCGCGACGACTCGCCGTATGCTTCACGAAGTGTTTGGTGACCTTCAGCAGCCACGCCAGTTCGGCATCGAGGTCAGCGGGGGAGTTCCCAACTGTGGGTGATACGGGCCGGTCACGTGCCACCGCGGCTTCCCGCGCGTCGAGCGCACCATGAATCTGTTGAGCGGTGACTGCGGCGTCAAGTTCGTCGCCTGCGAGTCCGTGGCCAGCTAGGCACGCGCGAAGGAGCTCAGAGTGCGCGGTGTCCTGGTACGGCCGAAGGGTGAGGATTCCATCGCGGATCTCGACGACGCGTCGCGCGACGTGATACTCCACATCGCTCAAGACGCGGGCAGCCGTGCGCACTCTGTTCAGGACGCTCCCAGAACCGAGGCTTCGCGGGGCATCGAAGGCAATGGAGGAGTCCAGTGTGTAGAAGCTCGCCCAAAGCGGACGCAACCGGATGTAGGCCATCAGGCGCCGTGAACGTTGAGCGAGCGCGGAGATGCGCGGTCCCCACCAGTGCAGGGTCAGACCGATCATGACCAGAAGTGCGCCGAGTCCAGCGCCGACTTCGGCGACGTTTTCCAACGGGGAGATGTCGACGTCGGCAAGGGCGGCGGCGATGTCCGCCAACCGAGTGATGCTGTAGAACAGTCCGATCGCTGCGCCGATGCTCGCCGTGATCAGCCCGGTGCGGAGCCAGCTGGGGCTCATCACCTTCGAATACCGGCGGCACAGGCGGATGACCTCGACTTCGGCGGTCGTGTAGGTCGTCAGGTAGATGACGAGGTAGGCGTCGTACTCGACCGATCCGCCGTACCAGTCCTTGAACGACTGCTGGAGATGGTGCGTCGAGTCGCTGTGCACGAACAGCGTGATCATCGCGGTGAGCACCACAACGACGGTCGAAATCGTGACCTTGACATGGCGCCGCGCTCGATCCGGGGCGTATGACCACAGCTGTAGGAGGGCAAGTTGGCTGGCGCTGTAGCACACGACCAGGCACATAGTGATGAGCGTGTTCGACTCGGGCAGGCCGGTCCAAGCATCGGTCCGGTTCCAGACCTCTGACCATCCGGCGGTGAAAATCAGCGCGAAGGACAGATAGAGGAACCAGGCGGCCAGACGCGCCGGTTCCTTGAGGATGGCAGAGAACCGCTTTGCGCTGGAGAACACGACCGCCCAGGCGAACAGCGCAGCCAGCGGATACAGGGTGGTGTTCATCGCTCACCTCGCGACAGAGAAGTCGTGATGCGCGCGATGGCTTCATCGGCGCTGGGATCGGTGGCGCGCGGTACTTCTCGAAGCGGTTGGCGTCCGATCCGGCGCAGGATCAACGTGGCGATGAGCTCGGCTTCGAACTCGTCGTCCTCGGCGTATGAGTCGCGGCCGAGCACTCGGAAGACATCGCTGACCTTCATGCCGGCCGCGATGGTTCGCGCCAGGTCCTTGCTGAGCTCCTTGCCGGGCACGTGGGCGCGCAGGATGTGCCCGATCTCGTGGAAGACGATGTGCTGCTGGTGTAGCAGCGAGGTGTCCTCTTCGTAGAAGACGTAGTCGGCGTTGGACGTTCTCATCCAAGACCCGCACAGTCCGCCGATCACCATCGATTGCGACATCAGGACGATGCTTCGGCCGATGTGCTGGCCGAGTTGTGCACAGAAATCCTGGAGATCGAACGGGGCGGGAAGGTCGAGGCCGGCGACCAGCGCAGAGCACTCGCGGCGCGACTGCTCCCGATTCACCGCAGGTCACCCGGTGCTCGAAGCGGCACGAACTCGCGCCGCAGCGGGGTGGAGCTGCGGTCGAGTGCTACTCGCCCGTGTCCGGCGGCGATTCGGCCGGAGGTAGTCCTTCGACCTCGCGCACCCGGTCGATCATGCTCAAGACCAGCTTGACGCTCTCCGGCGGCAGCCCGACCGTACGCATAGCCACGTCCTGGACGCCGGCGTGCTGGAGTGCGGCAACCAGCTTGAGCTGATCGTTCGTCTCCTCGGTGTCCTCGTGCTCGTCGAAGTACGACAGCGGTACTCCGAAGAACTTCGCAAGACCCTGGACCGCGTCCATCATCGGGTTCGTTCTGACCCCGTTGACCAGTTGCGACAGGTAGCCGACCGAGATCGATGCGCCGCCGGCATCCTCGATCGCCCGAATGGCCTCCCGGTAGGAGTACTTCTTGCCGTCGGGCTTGCGCTTGTTCTCGAAAAGGTACTGCAGCCGCTCCGCGATGACGCCTGGGTCGGCCGTGCTGTGCTGCGGTGACGGGTCGTCGGGCGGGGTCGGTTCGTCGGTCGCAGCAGGCGCTGCCGGCTTCTCGCCCGCTCCCTTGGCCTGCTTGCTCATCGACTGCCCTTTCCCGGTGTACGAGCTGCCCGATTGCTGTCCGCTCAGGTGAACACTGCTGGGTCATTTCAGCTTACCCCGTTCGCTCCAGTTGACGTGACCGATTTAGCACAGCTTATGGTGGTTTCATGCTGTTCGCAGAGATGAACAGTTGGCCCGCATCCGAGGACCGCTCGAGATGCCTCGGCCGGATCCGCGAGGCGTTTGCGCCTCGCCAACCACCTAAGGAGCAGGTGAAGGTCATGATCGGGATGCTCATTCAGCAGGCCGCAGTCCAGGTGCTCAGCCACGCCGCCAGCGTGATCCCCGACCCGCCGCCGGCGGCGCCGGTCGGATCGGGTGCGATCGCCACTTTGTTCTCCTGGCTCAAGTGGGGCGCTCTGACCTGCTGCGGAGGGGCGGCTGTCATCGGCGGCTGCATGATCGCCGCCGGCAACACGTCGCGTCGGGCCGAGATGGCCGAGCGCGGAAAGGTCACGCTGTTCAGCTCCGTGATCGGGGCGGTCGTGGTCGGGGTGGCGGTGGGCCTGATCACTGCCTCCTACGGCTTGAGCTAGGGCCGCCACCGATCGCATGCGTATCGCCATCACCAGGAGTCACAATGCGCAACCTTATCGGCGCAAAGCGCCTAGTTCCGGGAGCTTTCGCTGCCGGTGTCGTGCTGGTCATCGGGGCAATCGCGGTTCCGCTCATCTGCGCCCGGGATGGCAGGAACGCAGGGAACAAGCCTGCGATCCCGGCGTCTCCTTCATCCCCTGCCGTAGCCCCATCGGGCGCGATTTCCCTGGTCCAGGGCGCCCGCACTGCCGCCGGCATCCAGGTCGGCTTTCCGCACACGACAGTCGGCGCGGTCAGCGCGGCGTCGGAGTATGTCGATGCCGCGGCATCCACGCTTGACCCGGACTACGCCGCGTCGGTGATGCGCGTAGCCGGCGACCCGGGCAACACGGCCCTGCCATCGAACCTCGCCACGAGCATCGGCAAACTTCGGGCCGCCCTACAGCTGCGGCCCGCCGGGCCGTTGGATCCGCCGGTGACGTTCCAGACCACGGCGCAGATGTATCAGCTCCGGAACGTCGCGGCAGACGACGTTCTGGTGCTCCTGCTCACCGACAGTACGTTTATCAACGCGCAGGGCGGGACGGCTCAAACCACCGGCGTATTTCCGGTTCAGATGCGCTGGATCGCGGGGGACTGGAAGATCGGAGCCGTCGGCCATACCGACCAGGACTACTCCGCGCTCGTCGCTACCCCCGATACCCAGGCAGCAGCGAGCCATGGCTGGCTTGCCCTCGTAGGCGCCCCGGGCGGTGCGTCGTGATTCCCGTGGGAGTGGTCTTCGAGCCGCCCGGATCGGGCTCCGGATGTCTTGACGGAGACATCGGCAAGTGCCTGACAGATGTGGCTGCGCTGCCGGGCAAGGCAGCCGAAGCCGTCACCTCTGGGGCGGCGTCCGCGGTCAGCGGCGCGGTCGGTGACGTGGCCAGCTCAGCGTGGGATTCGATCTGCCAGTCCTTCGCCGGCGCCTTCACCACGGTGTTGAAGTGGTTCGGCGGCGTATTCGCCTCGATGCCCGACCCAGACCTCGGCTCGATCCACGGGGTCTACGCGATCAGTCTGACGCTCGGCATGATCGCTGCGGTGTTCTTGTTGGTGCTGCAGGCCGGCTCCGTAGTGTGGACCCGCTCGGGTGCGCCGCTGGCCCAAGCGTTGACCGGACTGCCCAAGGCAGTGCTGGCCTCGCTGCTCACCCTCGCCGTCTCCGGTCAGATCATGGCAGCCTCCGACGACCTGGCGAACTGGATCGTGTCGTCCAGCGGCAGCAGCATGACGGGCTTCACTCAGCGGCTGACCACCTTGCTTGCACTCAGCGCGCCGCAGGGGCCTGCGACTCCGTCGGTGTTGCTGCTTCTCTTCGGCCTGATCGGCATCGTCGTCGTGCTGTTTCTGTGGCTTGAGCTAGTGCTGCGCAACGCAGTGTTCTGCATCTTGGTGGCAGCCGCGCCGATCAGCGCGGCCGGTCAGATCGGCTCCTCGACCCAGGAGTGGTGGCGCAAGCTGGTCAAAGCCGGCGTCCAGCTGGCCATGGTCAAGCCGGTCATCGCGCTGGTCTTCGTCATCGGCTTCGACACAACGGGAAACGCCACCGGCATCACCGGGGTGGTATCTGGGATGGCCGTGCTCTTCATGGCTGTGTTCGCCTGGCCCGTCATCGGGCGGCTGTTCACCCTCACCTCGGCCTCGGTGGGCGGGGCGATGGGCGCGGGCGCGTTGGTCGGAGCGGTCGCCAATCGCACTGCGGGCGGCGGACCTGGTATCGATCCGTCTGCTTTCGGTCAGTTCTCCGAGCGCCAAGCCATGTCGGCCAACGCCGCGCGAGGCGCTGGGGCTGGCACGGCTGGTGGTGCCGGCGGGGCCGGCAGCGCGGCGGTTGGCTCGGCGGCCGGTCCTGCCGGATTCGCGGTCGCCGCGCTTCAGACGCTGCACAAGACCATCAACGCGGTGGCCTCGCGAATGGAGCAGCAGGCCGGACACGCAGGGCTGGAGGGCGCGAATCCGACGGCGTACCCGGCCGGATATCCGACGTACGGCTCGGTCCGTATGCCCCAGAGGGCGATCTCAGGTGGTTCGAATAGCACCACGCCTTCCGGGTCTGAGACTGCGGATCCGACCGGCGGTGCTGCAAACAGCGGGAAGGCGTGATTGACATGTCTGTACATACTCCCGCCAGGACTTACGCGGGCTGGCAGCACGAGAAGGTCAACTTCCTCCTCGGACTCTCTGGCCGTCGCGCCGTTCTGGTCGGGGCCGCAGTCTTCCTCGGCCTCCAACCGCTCGCCTCCGGCCACGTCGCCGGCGCCATCGTGTTCTGGCCCCTCGCCCTCATGCTGGCCGGATGTGCCTACATACGCGTGGCGGGCCGCACCCTCGACGAATGGATGATCACAGTGGTCTCCTACAACCTGCTCAAGCTTCGACACAAGACTGTCTTCCTGTCTGGTGCGTTTGCTCCAGAGCGTGGCGTTGAGCCCTCCCGCTTGGACCTGCCCGGCGTTCTTGCTTCCCTGAGGATTCTCACGGCCCAGGACGGCGTGGGCCGGGATATCGCGGTCCTGCATCACCCTCAGGCCTGTACCTACACGGCCGTGGCGGCGGTCGATCCGGCCGGCTTGGGCCTGCTCGATGCAGATCGCGCCGAGGCGATGGTTCAGGCGTGGGGCGAAGTCCTCGCCTCGCTGTGCACCGAGGAACAGCCGATAGCCCGGGTCCAGTTCGTCTCACGCACCGTTCCGGAGACCGGGGGAGCGCTACGTTCCTGGCACACCGGCCACCTCGATCCCGCCGCCCCGCTCGCCTCGGTCATGGCGAACGAAGCACTGCTCGCCGCCAGCCCGGCTACGTGCCGACGTCAGATGTGGCTCGCCGTCTCACTCGATGCCAGACGTGCCCTGGTAGCGACACGTGCGGCGGGCGGAGGCGAAAAGGGAGCCTTTCGTGTCCTCGGACAGCAAGTACGAGCTCTTAGCCCTCAGCTCATGGGCGCGGGTATCACGGTCGCGCGTTGGCTGGACTCGCCGGAGCTGTCCGAAGTCATCCGCACCGGGTTCGACCCGCACGCCGCGGTCATGCTCGACCAGCGCCGCGCAGCGGCGGACGAGCTGACAGACCGCGGTGACCTTCCTGCCGTCCGAGCAGGTCTCGACCCGGCGGTCGCCGGCCCGACCGCCGCCGAGAACTCGTGGTCGTCATACCGACACGATGGTGCGGTCTCGGTGACATACGCGATCCATGCCTGGCCGATATCCCCGGTCTACGCGACTGCGCTGGCATCGCTGCTGGCCGACGCGACGCATCGGCGCTCGTTCTCGTTCGTCGTCGAGCCGCTCGGGCCGCGAGCGGCGCAGAAGGCGGTGATGGTCGAGCGCACGAAGCGCGAGGTCGGTATCAGATTGCGTGCTCGTACCGGTCAAGCCGTCTCCGCATCTGAGCAGGTGGCGCTCGATCGGGCCGCGGCCCAGGATGCCGAGCACGCACACGGGTCTGGCTTGTGCCGGTTCACCGGCTACCTCACGGTGACGGTCGACGATCCGGACGAGTTGGCAGACGCATGTGTGCAGGCTGAGGCTGGCGCGGCGCTGGTCGGGATCGAACTCAGGCGAATGTATGGCGCTCAGGACACGGGTTTCGCCATGACTCTCCCTGTTGGTCTCGGCCTTCCGGCGAAGCGGTGGTGAGTATGATGCGCACCCCTGCGACCAGGCGTCGCCAGCGCGATGCCGCCATGAGCCTTCCAGCTGTCGCCATGACTGACCTTCGGCCTCTCGTCCCCGCCGTTCTCCGTGCCACGGAGGCCACCGCAGTCGACCGGGGCAAGCCACACCGCGCTGGCGGAGCTCCGCGCCGCGGGACCAATCGGCCGTACTCCGGCCGCGCCGTCCGTGCACCGCAGCCTCGGGTCTACCGAGCCGCAACCGCACAGCTCGCCGGGCTCTACCCGTTTCTCTACGGCGGCGGCATCCCGGCGATCGGACCCTACATCGGCACGAACCTACTCACCGGCGCGGCGTTCTCCTGCCATCCGATCGCCTGGCTCAACGCCGGACTGATCACCAACCCCAACGTGCTGTTCACCGGCATTCCCGGGGCGGGCAAGTCCGCGCACATCAAGGCTCTTTCTCTCCGGCTGATGTCCTACGGCGTCAAGACTCTCGTTCTCGGCGACCTGAAGAACGAGTACAGGGAACTCGCGCAGGGGCTTGGTGTGGAGCCGGTCCAACTGGGCCCGGGGCTGCCCGCCCGGCTCAACCCACTCGATGCCGGACCGCTCGGTGAAGACCTGCCCAGTGATCCTGTCGAGTTGGAGGAACGCCTGGCCGAGATCCACCGGCGACGGCTCACGTTGCTCAACGCCCTGCTGGCCACGAAGCTCGGGCGCCCGCTGTCTCCGACGGAAGAGGCCGCAGTTTCGCTCGCCATTCACGAGGCGACGGGACATGCCCGCGGGGCCACTCGCCTGGTGGATCCGACATTGCCGCAGGTGTGGGCCGTACTTCGAGACCCAACGGACGAGATGGCCCAGGATCTACGGGTCCGCGGTGGGGATGCCGAGGAACTACGCGAGCTCGTGCGACCGGTCACTGATGCGCTCCGTGCCATGGTCCACGGTTCTCTCTCAGGTCTGTTCGACGGCCCGACCACCGTTGCGCTCGACTTCACCGCACCGATTCAGACCGTCGATCTTTCGCGGCTCAACGGGCGGGGGGACGAGACGATCGCGATGACCCTCGCATGCGTCTCCTCCTGGGGTCAGTCCGCGATCGACGATCCCGCGGGCCCGGTGCGTTTTGTCGTGCGCGATGAGCTGTGGCGGGCAATGCGGATTCCCGCGATGGTGCGCAAGCTCGACGGTGACCTGCGTCTGTCTCGTGCTACCGGCACGATCCAGGGCCTCGCCACCCACCGGTTGGCCGACTTCGAGACTGTCGGCGCGGCCGGCAGCCCGGAAGCAGCCATCGCGGCGAACCTCATTGCCAGCTGTGACGTGCGGGTGTGCCTGGCCCAGGACGTCGCTCCGCTCGCGATGACCCGCGACGCCATTGGGCTGACAGGCCCCGAATGCGCCTACATCGCCTCCTGGGGCGCGGCGCATATCGGCCACGCACTCTGGAAGGTCGGACGCCATCACTCGGCTGCGGTTCGTCTGGAACTGACCCCTCTCGAACGCGAGTGGTTCTACACCAACCAGCGGATGTCCGCCTAGACGGAAGGAGGCTGGTCCACGATGGGTTCACGTTCTGACGGTCCGTCTCCTGCCCGGCATCTCGTGCATGATGGCAAGGACTTGGTTCTCATGATCGCGGTTGGCGTGCTCATGATCGCCGGGTTCGGTACCTGGATGTGGGGCGAAGCGGCCGGGCTATTGGCGCAGGGCGGCCTTCCCCACGTTTCGCCCTCGGGGAGTCTGTCGATCGTCCTGCGCCTGCCCGGGCATCTGAGCGATCCGCGCTCGGCTTGGCCGACCGACGTAGCCGCAGTACTTCCTGGGCCCGCATGGTTCTACGGCGCGGGTTGTCTTCTGCTCGTCGCTTCCGCCGGATTGACGGTGGTCGGTCTTCGCCTGTGGGGTCGCTTTAAGCGACGTGATGACGGATTCGCTACGCGCAAGGAACTCACGGTCCACTTGGCCGCATCGGCGGTCATCAAGCGCGGGCCGGTGGTGCGCCCGAGCTTGAAGAAGACCCCGTTCGGGCTGACCGACGTTGGGCTGCCGCTCGGCGACTCCGTACCCGACAAGCTGAAGCTGGCTGTGTCGACGGAGGACTCGGTCGTCGTGATCGCTGCTCCCCGTCAGGGCAAGTCTTCGCAGGTGGTCATTCCATGGGTGCACCGCTGGCCGGGGCCCGCGCTGGTCACGTCGATGCGGATGGATGTGCTGCTGGCCACTGCGGCGTTGCGGAGCGAACAAGGCCTCGTCGCGGTCATGGCTCCGACTGGGATGACGTCGTGGCCTTCGATGGTCCGCTGGTCGCCTACCTCTGGTTGTAAGAACCTGGACAAAGCTCGTGAGCGAGCTGAGGTGATGGTCACCGTCGGGCGCAGTGAGAAGCAGGACTCATCGAACGCCGGGTACTTCGGTGCCAACGCTACCAACTTGCTCACCTTGTGGTTGCATGCCGCCGCGCTCGCCGGCCGCTCCATGCTCGACGTACTTGCCTGGTCCCTCAACGATCGCGACGACACCCCGGTCAAGCTCCTGCGTGATCACCCGGCTGCCGCACCCGGCAGTGCTCAGTTGCTCGACGGCCTCTATCGAACGCCGCCGGAGACCAAGTCCGGCCTGTGGACCACCGTCCAGACGGCGCTGGCCCCGCTGCTCTCGCCGACCGCACAGGCCACGTTCTGCCCGGAAACCGAGTCTGACGGCTTCGACCTGGAAGCGTTCCTGCGTGCGAAGGGGACCATCTACCTCCTGGTCGAAAGGAAACAAGCGAGCGCTCTCGCGCCGCTCATCGCGGTGTTCGTTGACGAGCTGATCGAGACCGCGAAGCGCATCGCCGACACGATGCCGGGCGGCCGGCTCGATCCGCCGCTTGCCCTGTTCCTCGACGAGATCGCCAACGTCGTCCCGCTCCCGTCCCTGCCCGACCTGATGTCGTTCGCCGGCGGTTCCGGCATCTTCATCGCAGCCATCCTCCAGTCCCGTGCCCAGGCCGAAGCTCGCTGGGGCGCGGAACAAGCCGCGATGCTCTGGGGCGCCGCGACCGTGAAGCTCATCCTCGGTGGCCTGTCGGGCAACGAATTGCGTGATCTATCGGAGAACTTGGTGGGCGAGTACGACCGGCACATGACCAGCTACCAGCGCTCGGACGACGGCTCGATAACCACCGGTACCTCGATTCAGCAGCACAAGACCATGACTGCCGAGGACATCCGCACGCTTAGCTCGGCCGACCGCGAGGCGCTGGTAATCCACGCCACCACTCCAGCGGTGAAGATCCGCATGACCCGGCACTACGAGGGTCCCGACGCGGCGCTATACGCCAACGCGGAAAGGGCCGCGTACACAGTCCTCGCTGAGCATTCCGCACCAGTGATGAAGGAGGAGATCCCGTGAGCGCCTTCGACGAACGCCATGCTGGGCCGCCGTCTGTCGCCCCGAACGCCGGACGTCGGATCCGCGGCCGGCCCCGGCAAACCGCGAGCGGCCTGACACGCAGGACGCGGGGCACGCCGAAGGCCGCGGAGGATGGTGAGGGCCAGACCGGAGCTGGTGGTTCTCATCGATCGCTGTGCGAATGGCACGCCATGACCGAGCCGGAGTACACCCTGGCCTGGGAGCAGCTGCGCAACTGGACCGCGTGGCTTGTCGGTCGCTACCGCTTGGTTCTCGAAGATCGGCTACCCGGTTGCTGGCCACAGCACCCAGAACTCATCGAAGAACTCTGGGCGCTGCGCGCTTGGCGAGCGGAGGCTTACGGGCCCGAGGGCGCTGGACAGTCAGCCGTCTACTGGCATCAGGCTCTTGTCACCTTTCTTGGCCACGTTTCGATCTGGTGGGCTGGCGGTTGCAGAGCCGGTCACGCGAGCCCTAACACGGATCTCAGCACCGAGCAGACCGGTAGGTGGGTGGGCGCCGACCCGCTGGCCGGGATTCCGCAGCCGCTGCGCCCAGCCTCCTCCGAAACCGGGGCGATCACCATGCCCGAACTCAACATGCTCTCCGGGGCGCAGATGCGTGCCCTGACCAGGGCCGGACTGGCTCATCCGCAGCACGCGAGCATCGCTGCGTTCACCTACTACGACGGTTCTTGGTGGGCCATCGCCCCCGCCGAGGACGAAGACGCGATGTGGTTCCGCGCCGACCACACGGAGCTCGCCTTCGACAGCACCTTCCACCGTTAGTCCATTGTCACCACCTGAAACGCCGAACTGAGATCGAGGACTCCCATGACCACCACCGAATCCAGAGCCAACCGGGCAGACCACCAGGCCTATATCGAGGCGGTGCGCGTCGCGCTGCTGCTGGAAGACATTCGCGTCGGTGACGCGACCTTCAACACCGGCACCGTCCGCTCGGCCTCGATGACGCTGCTGCCGCCTGACGACGACTTCGATGATCCCTGGCATCACACCTTCGTCAGTGCCGAGCGCGTGGAACTGCGGTGGACCGAAGAAGACGGCTGGTTTCTGCTGGCTCTCCACGCCGGTGCCGGGAGGCGCCTGCCGACGATCTGGCGCGCCGGCTTCGGGGCCGTCCTGCCCGCCAACGAGATCCGTGCCTGGCTGGCGGTACTGCTGACCATGCCCGGCGTCTCGCCGAGCCAGGACGACGGTCCCTACCGCTCCCACCAGTCGGACGATGCCGCGTTCGAAGCCTCCCTCGCCTTCTACGCCATCTGAGCCGCCCGCAAAGCCCCGGCTCGCCGCCGGGCCGCACCACACGGAGGCCGCACGATGGCCGAAGTCACCATCGCCCAGAGCACGGATGTCGGTCCGATCCGCCGCGCTCGTGCCAGCCTGGTCGCGCTGGAAGCCCTGGACCAGCTACACCAGGCTCCGCATCAAGCACCAGCATCGGAAGACCTGGCGAAGCTACGCGGCTGGTCCGGATGGGGACCGCTGGCACCAGCCTTGGAACGCTCTCGAACTGGAAGCTGGAAGGAGATCGGCGAGCGCATAGCGTTCCTGCTTCCCGAGGATCATTACAATCACGGGATTCAGGCGGCCTACAACGCCTTCTACACACCGCCGCAGATCACTGCGGCATGCTGGCAGATCCTCACCGACCTGGGATTCTCCGGCGGGAGGATCCTCGAACCAGGTTGTGGTGCCGGCGCGTTCATCGCGAGCACCCCCGATGCGATACCCGCGGCCTGGACCGGTGTCGAACGTGACCCCACCACGGCCGCCATTGCTCGGATCCTTCACCCGGACGCCACGATCCACGCGGCGAGGCTGGAGGAAACGTCGGTTCCGTCGTACGGCATGGACGCGGTGCTGGGCAACGTACCGTTCGGGGACACCAAGGTCTACGACCCGACGGCGCCGCGCGAACTGACTGCCAACCTGCACAACTACTTCATCTACCGCTCGGTGAAGGCGTTGCGGCCCGGGGGCGTCGCTGTGCTGGTCACGTCGCGGTACACCATGGACGCGGCGGGAAGCACCGGCCAGATGGCCCGGGCTCTGATAGCCCGCGAGGCCGAGCTGCTCGGTGCGATACGTCTGCCCAACGACGCTCTCACCTCTGGTGGTACGGAACCCCTCGTCGACGTCCTGGTGCTGCGCCGCCGTCGGGCTGGCGAACCGGCTCGTCCCGGCCAGGACCAATGGATCACGACCGGACCATCGGTCGGGGGTCAGCAGGTCAACGGATACTTTCTGACGAACCCGAGCATGGTGCTCGGCGACCTGGCCGAAGACAAGGCACCGCGCTGGGGCCGCACTCTGCGGGTTGACGCCCGTCCGGACGATCCTCCGATCGAGCTCGCGATCGCGGCCGCCGGGGGTGAGATCGTGCGCCGGGCCGCCGAGACGGGCCGACGGTGGTGCGTAGATGCCGGTGCCGCGCCGATCACCGCGGAGACCGCGCCCTTCGAACTGCGCGCCGACGGCAAAAAGGAGGGCTCGTTCCACCTGGTCGACGGTCTCGTGTACGAAGTGGTCGATGGTGCGCTTGCCGCGGTCGAACGACCCGGCAAGGAACTGCCGAAGCTGGTGGCCCTCCGCGACGCGGCGCTCACCCTGTTGAACGCAGAGCCCGACCACAGCCGGCCTGACGAGGAGCTTGCCCCTCTTCGGGCCGAAGCGGCGCGTCGCTATGACGCTTACGTCAGGGCTCACGGGTATCTCAATCGGTACACGGTCGTGGAAGGGAAGCCCGACGAAGACGGTTCAGTGACCGCCTCGCGTCGGCGGCCGTCGATGGGCGGATTTCGCCGTGACCCGGACTTCGTCACGGTCCTGGCTTTGGAGGACTTCGACGACGACAGCCGCACAGCGACCAAGGCCGCTCTGCTCACCCGCCGCGTCAACCGGCCGCGTGAGCGCGCGACGCACGCTGAGAGCCCCGCTGAAGCCATCGCACTTTGCCGCGATGAGCTCGGTAGGTTCGACTTCGACCGCGTGGTCGCGCTGCTGGGAGTCGACGCGCAGGAAGCGGCGCGGCGCCTCACCGGGCTCGCGTTCATCGACCCGGACACGAATAGCTGGGTGCCGGCCGATGAGTACTTGAGCGGGAACGTGCGGGCCAAGCTGGTGCGAGCACGAGCGGCGTCCGTCATTGGCAGCGACCGCTTCGGCGGGAACATCCCGGCGCTCGAAGCCGTCATCCCCGTAGATCTCGAACCGGAGCAGATTGAAGCCAACCTCGGTGCACCGTGGATCCCGGCCACGGACGTACGAGACTTCGCTCAGGAACTGCTCGGATTCCCGGTGAAGGTCTGGCATGAACCACGCACCAACACGTGGAGTGTGACCGCCACTCGGCGCGCGGAAGAGTCCGCGGCAGCCACGGCCGATTGGGGCACCCCCCGGCTCAACGCGTATCGGCTGCTCGAATACGGTCTCAACGGCAAGGCGCCTGTGGTCTATGACGTCGTCGACGACAAACGCGTACGCAACCAGGACGAGACGATCGTTGCGAACGACCGCCTGGATGCCATGGCCGGACGTTTCGCCGATTGGTGGCGGGAGGAACCTGATCGCGCCGACCGCCTCACTTACGCCTACAACCAGGTCTTCAACGCCGTCGTTCCCAGGAAGTACGACGGCGGGCACTTGACCTTCCCCGGTTTGGATGCTGAGTTCGAGCCGTATCCTCACCAGCGCGACATGGTCGGCCGCATGATCTCCGGAGACGACGCGCTGTGCCCGTATCCGGTGGGTACCGGCAAGACGGCGACCATGTTCATGGCCGCGATCAAGCTCAAGACTCTCGGGCTGGCGTCCAAGCCGCTGATCATTGTGGTGCCCTCCACGCTTGAGCAGATCGCTCGCGATGGTAAGCGGCTGTTCCCCAACGCCCGGATTCTCATGGCGGGCAAAGAGGATCTTGCGACGGCCCGCGGACGCAAGTTGTTCGCGGCACGCTGCGCGATGGAGGACTGGGACGCGGTGGTCATGTCCCATCCGTCCTTCACCTCTCTGCCAGTCCATCCGACGGTCAAGGCGGAGTACCTGACGGCGTTGGCCGCCGACTACAGAACGGCGCTTATCGAGGCGAACGCGGACTATGCCGACCCGCGCAAGATCAAGCAGATCGCCAAGATGGTCGACAACCTGGACGCCCAAGCCAAGACGCTGTTGAACCACGCCACTGACGACGGGATCTTCTTCGAGCACCTGGGAACCGACTACCTGCTCGTCGATGAGATGCACTACTTCAAGAACCTCGGCGTGCCGGTGCACACCGACGGCTTCGCGATCAACGGTTCCAAGCGCGCTCAAGACCTGGACATGAAGCTGACCTGGCAGCGCAGTCGGCATCCAGGCCAGCCGGTGGTCACCGGATTTACCGGTACCCCGGTCTCCAACACACTCCTCGAGCTGTTCATCCTTCAGCACTATCTCCAGCCTCAGCGTCTGGAAGAGCTTGGGCTGACCTCGGCGGACGCCTGGGCGAAGCTGTTCGTGCGCTTCGCAACCGGTGTCGAGATCACTCCGGATGGCGGCTTCCGGCTCAACCGCCGCCCGGTCGAGATCATCAACATCCCCGAGCTGATGCATACAGTGGCCGAGTTCGCCGAGCTGCGGGCGCCGGAGGCCTTCCCCGTCGTGCGGCCCGATGCCGAGCGGCACGTCGTGGTCATTGACGCTTCCGATGCTGTGCGCGACTACGTGCATGATCTGGCGGACCGGGCGGACGACATCCGGGCCGGGGGAGTGCCGGCCAACGAAGACAACATGCTCAAGATCTGCTCAGACGGTCGCAAGGTGGCGCTTCACGAATCACTTGTCGGACTCGAACCCGAGGGTCCTGGCAAGGTCGGTGCGGTCGCGGCGAACGTCGCGCGCATTTACCACGGGACCAAGGACCTCGAACTCGTCGGCGACGGCTCGGGCACGCTCGGGCGGCTCCAAATGGTCTTCTGTGACCTCGGCACACCGAACAAGGACAAGGGAAACCAGGTCTACGGCATCATCCGACAGCAGCTGATCGCCGCCGGCGTCCCGGTGCGGGGTATCCGCTTCATTCACGAAGCCGCCACGGACGCTCAGCGCCTGGTGCTGTTCGACCAGTGCAACAAGGGAGAGGTCAACGTCCTGCTCGGTTCCACCGACAAGCTCGGAGTCGGTGTCAACGTCCAGCGCCGCGCTGTCGCGCTACACCACGTCGACGCGCCCTGGCGGCCTGATCAAGTGGAGCAGCGCGAAGGGCGCGTGTGGAGACCGAAGAACCTGAACTCGAACGTGGATATCTATCGCTACGTCACCAAGGATTCCTTCGACGCTTTCATGTGGCAGACCCTGGAGCGCAAGGAGAAGGCCCTACGCCCGATCCTGGCCGGCCAGGTCACCGCACGCAGCATCGAGGACATCGGCGATGTGGCGTTGGACTACGGCCAGATCAAGGCGGTCGCCACGGGCAATCCGATGCTGGCTGAGCTGAACGAGCTGAATGTCAAGGTCAAGAGCTTGGCGAGCCTGGCGGCCAGCCATCAGCGCAATCAGCGCCGCCTGCGCGCCGACATCCACACCCTCAACATGCAGGCGGCCGCAGCAGCGACCAACTGTCAGGCACTGGAGAGCGTCGCCCAGTTCGCCACAGCCTTCGGTGGCGAACTGCCGTGGCGTGATGTCCTCGGCAACTCCATCCCTCACGAAGCTGTGCCCGCGCTCCTCGGAGACCTAGTCGAGTCCACCATTGCTAAGGGCTACTGCGACCACGAAGTGTTGTGGCGCGGCATGACTATCGACTTCACCTGCACCAGGAGGGGACGCGAAGAGCTGATCTCTGCGCGCATCATCACCGGCGATAACCGGCACCGGGTAGACGTCCCTGTGAATAGGGCCTGGACGGCCAAGGGCCAGCACTGGCGTATCAGGGATGCCATCGCGGCCTCGGTTGACAGTGCCGAGCAGGTCGCGGCCGAGACGCGGGCGAACATCGAAGTGCTCCGACAGCGGATCGCCGAGAACGAAGCCGCCATCGGCCAGCCGTTTGCCGACCAAGCCGCTCTGGACGAGGCGCGTGGGCAGCGCGCCGTGCTCGATGCGGCGATCCGCGAGCAGGCCCGGAGAGATGAGGAAGCACGCCGCAGCCGCGTTGCGCGCACCGCGGAGAAGGCTGCTGTTGCCGGCGTGGATGGCGAGAGAAACGCGCTGCTTCTTCGAATGCTTACATCCATGTCCGCCGTTGTCTCGCGCGGGGAGGCTGAGCCCGAGCCGACGAGGCCGCAGACTGCCCAAGTCACGCATGAGTCTGTCCGCGAGCCTACGGCTAGGAGCACCCCAGATCTGGTCGAATCGCGGCCCGCAGCAGGGGAGCTGTCGCCGGCCCAACCAGAGGGCGCTGCTTCGACGACGCAGCCCGAGCCCGAACCCAAGCAGGCGACCGAGGCCCGTGCTACTTCTCCTGAGCCGGACTCGCGAGCGTCGCTTCCCGCGCTCCGCCGCATTACTCAGGAATCCACAACCCAGGAGCCATCGGAGATGTTCGAGCGGGCGATCGCATTGGCCAATCAAGGATTTCACGTCTTCCCGCTCAAGCCAGGCACCAAGAGACCGATGTTCAAGGCATGGGGAAGCCTGGCGAGCACCGATCCCGCGCAGATCGCTCGCTGGTGGAGAGCTACGCCGAGCGCGAATATCGCCATCGCCTGCGGGCCGTCGAATCTGCTTGTCATCGATTTGGACAAGGCCAAGAAGCCTGGCGGACCGCAACACGGCCAACAAACGCTGACCGCACTGGCGGCTGGCCACGAGCTGCCCCGCACGCTCAGCGTCGCCAGCGCTCGTGGTGGCCGGCATCTCTATTTCCGTCAACCTGAAGGTACCGAGCTGCGGAATACCGCGGGCAGCGAAACCGCCGGCCTCGGCCCGCTGATCGACACCCGCGGCCACGGCGGCTTCATCGTCGCGCCAGGCTCTGTCTTCGAAGGCGGGAGCTACCGCGTCGAGGACGACGCGCCTGTTGCGCCGCTGCCCGGGTGGATCGTCGATGAACTTGGCAGGCGGAAAGCCCCTGCGGAGCCAGCCCTTGCGCCCGCGCGTCCGCGTACCCCTACGACCGATCGACGGCGTAGCGCATACGGCAACGCGGCCCTGAACCGGTCGGTCGACACCGTGGCCACAGCACCGGAGGGGACGCGCAACGACACCCTGAACCGGGAAGCGTTTCGCATGGGCCGCCTCGTCGGCGGTGGCGTTCTGCAGCGAAACGACGTCGAGAGCGAGTTGGTGACCGCGGCGCGCCACGCTGGTCTGTCGCCCGGCGAGGTGGCGAACACCGTCAGGTCCGGCCTGACTGCCGGCGCCAGCCACCCGCGCTCCATTCCCGACCGAGACCCCCTTCCCAGGACCCGCCGACAGCACAAGGACAACGTCATGACTACAACAGAGCATGAGCCGGAACCCGCAGCCGAGGCCGTTGCCGCGCTTTCGACCGCCACTGAGGCTGTCGCACCTCAAACACCGGAGCGGAGCGTCGAGAACTCGGAGGCTACTGCGGTCGATGCCGGCGCGGGTGAGGCAGCGCTGGTCATGGCAACGGCTTCTTCCGCCCCGCTCCCCGAGACGTCACCGGAGACCGCTGCCGAAAGAGAGCCCGCCCCTGAACCGGCGCCGACCGCCGAAACTCACGCTTCCGGAAACATCTGGAATGATCTCCGCGCCAGCTTCGACAATGTCCATCAGGTCCTTGCCAATTGGGCCGACCGTGATGACGTGACAGACGATCTGAAGCCAGCGCTGGACGAGGCGTCGAGGCGCATAGCTGAGATCGTAGACACACGTGGTCAGGCCGACAGTCCTCTACCAGTTGCTGATTCGCGAGGTACCGAGGCCGTCGACCAAGGCGCGTACGACCAAGCGGCAGGCTTCGTGGAACCGGTAGACACCGCGTATTCGGAAGCCCGAAATGCTGGACTCCCCGCCGAGAGCCCTGAGTGGGTGGGGATCAGTGCTATTCGCGACGCGGTCCACAACCTGTGGGACACCGTCAAGGCCGTCGCCGGCAGATACTGGGCCGAGCTGTCTGCGGACGTCCGCGTCGCAGGACCTCTGAAGTCGCTCGCCACCCGGGCCGCTCGAGGAATTGCGAACCTGGCCACCCGCGCGGTCAACCATCTCGAACAGCGTGGTGCGGAGCAGCGGCCCGGCGTCGAGTCGCTGGCGAGCCTTCGTGAGGCGTATATCAACGCACGCGGCGAGGTACGTGCGCACGCGGCAGCGTACGAGTGGCAGCGGATCTCGGCCCTCTGGGGCACGGTCGGCACCCTCGCTCGGCAGACCGGCGACGTAGGAATCCGCGCGGTGGTCGCCCGCAGTGCCGATGCCATCTCCGACCACGCGGACGCGCTCAGCCGCCGGGTCGCTCAGGATGTCCATGCTGGCGCTGCTGCCCGCGCGCTCACCGTCCTCGCCCGCGCAGCCGAGCACCATGCCTCCGTCCTTCGTGCCCCCAACACCGGTCAGGCCCCAGACACCGGGCACAGTCGCGCTTTGGGCTCGGCGGGCTCTGCTGGCGCTACAGCCCCCGCCGGCCCCGGGCAACAGGGCGCGGATTCACGAGCGCTTCAAGCAAGGGCAAATGAGGTTGCCCGGCTCGCGCAAGCCAGACTGGGCCAGGCGCCCAGGCCGGATGCCGTTCCGAGCAAGCCACAAGGTGCCAACCTCCCTCGCCGTCATCAGGAGAACCCGATGAGCTACCGGCCGCCGGCTTCTTCGCAGGAGTCAGCGAGAGGACCGCGTTGGTGAACGTGGTGATCACCCTTCTGAGCGGCTGCCAGAGTATTGATCAGATCTCGTAGCTGTCGATCGAACTGGTCACTGGTGCCAGCCCACCTTGAGAAACTATCGAGTCGCTCCAGGGCGACGGTGTAGCCCAACTTCTGTGCCCAGACAATAAGTGCAATCGGCCGCGGAGGTACGCGAACCAGCTCCCACCGCTGGATTGAGTCCCTGCTGACGCCGACGCATCGACCGAGTGCTTGCTGCGAAAGTCCCAAGGCCAAACGGCGGTTACGCAACGGAACGGCCAGACGCCGTCGCTCGAAGACCTCCCAGGGCTCGCCGGCTCGCACGCGCAAACGTCCGGACAATACCTCGCCATCCCGGCCGAGGACTACCAAGCGCCGGCCAAGCGCACGGGCGAGCAACATCAGATGTGCCAGGGTGGGCTCGACGGCCCCGGTCTCCCACTCGGAGACCGCTCTACCTCTCACCGGCAGCCCGACCGCCAGTTCATTTTGGGAAAGCCCGGCATCCAGTCGGGCGGATCGGAGGTCCCCGGTCATTCCCGCGAGCGTCCGCTCCGCCCTAAGGTCTACACGCAGCGTCATCGGCGTTCCCGGCCCCAGTGACACTGCTCAGGTACTGTCGGATGCCGCTCGGGTCGTAGTGTTCCCGGTATCAAGATCTCTGCCCATACCGACCGTGAAGTCTGATCGCCGATCACTCCCCACACCGACGACACCGCCGCGATCATTGCCAGACCACGTCCGGCTTCGGCCTCATCGCCGAGGTAGTCGAGGTCTTCGGCGCTGTCGATCGACGGGAGTTCGCAGATGTGCGGCACGGTCGGCCCGCCTTCGTCGATCACACGGATCTGCCACCGGTCCGGGAAGCCCGCGACCTGAAGCGTGAATTTGCCGCCCGGTTCACCGCTCTCGCTGTGCTGGATAGCGTTGCCGGCCAACTCCGACGCGACCATCTCCATCACATCGGCGCCTTCACGGTCGCCAGCCACGAGGCGCGTGAACTCTCGGACTGCCGTCAGGTACTCGGGTAGCCCCTCGAAACTCTTGGACCAGTACGACACGGCTCACCTCGCCTCGCCCGCATTGCCGTCAGGCCCCAGGTCGACCATGGCATCTGCGATGTGCTGGTTGACAACCTCAGCAGCCTTCTTCGGCTCGATACCCCGCTCGTACATCGCCAGGCACAACAGCGACGCTCGCAAGCCGTCGAAGTGTCCTGACCACACGGTGAGCTCCACGGAGCTCTCCGGGCCGAGCGCCGTCGGGTCGAAGCCCATGACGGCGGCCAAGTAGAGCAACGTGCCGTAGCTGTCCGTGTGGCCCTCTTCGTTGACGCGTTTGAGGATCCTGTCCTTGGCGCTCTCAGCCATGTGCACCCATCCTTGATCGTGAACCGCGAGACTCGATGTGTTGGTGACGCCATAACGCTGGGGTGTGGCCGGGGGCGTCTGAAGCCCGCCTAGCCGGCGGAGTGGAGACTGTTCGGCGTAGCCCGCGCTCCGAGATACGGTGGCGGCCCGGCTTCCCAGGCTGGCTATTGCCCCGTCTGCACCAAATGCAGACCGCTAGCAGAGGCGCGGCGCAAAGCGCCCTTGATGGCTTTTGGGAAGCGTGACGTCCGTGAACGGCTGACCGTGTGGGGTAGTAGCTGTAGCACCAGACCGTTAGCGCCAGAACCGCAGTCTGCATCCGCTCCTCCGTCGTTCATCGAACGTGGGGATCGCGGTCGGTGATGTGCCGCATCCCGCTCTCGACGGTAAGAGATGCCTGGTCAGACCGATCCAACATAGTGTTGGGATGCGTCGTCGCGCGCGGCAACGTAGTGGTGGAAGTTCGAGGAGCGCGCTCGGGCCTCTTCGAAGTCGCTGCCTGACTGCCCTACACGATCCACAGCCCGGAGGGCGTCTGCGATCTTCCTTCTGCTCGCGGTCGGGCACGTACTCGCTATCGTCCCGTTTTCGGCGGGGTAGCCACAGCTCTATCTCGAGGCGTTGTCCATGGATGACTCGTCCGCTGGTGCTGATTGTGATGCGGTGGACGGTGAGGTAGCCGGGTGTTGTTTGTAGCGGTATCGCAATCCTTCTGGCGACGAGCGTCGGTTCCGGTGAGGAGATTTGTAACTGTGAGCAGGTGAGATCCGCAGACTAATAGGGCAATAAAGCCATCGCCTGTGTGGATCTCTACGGCATCGCGCCCTTCGGTATCCCTGGGTACTACTTGCTAGCAGGCGAAGAGGTCACGTGTCGGGACTGGCTCCCATGCAGTGCAGTGTGCGAACATCTCCTGACCTGGTCGATCTACACGGTCGGCACGAACGCTCATTCTCGGCGTCCCAATACGCCGATACGACCGGTCCTGAACCCGAGCCGCCTTTCCCGACTGCCTCATCAGAGTCACGATCTATTGATTACTGGTTTCGCCAGCCAGCCTTGTTCTCGTCCGCCTAGACCAGCCGCCGGTGGAACAGTGCCGCTAAGCCGTTCAATAGCTTCGATGAGGACATCGTGGATATGTTGCGCGGCTGCCGGACTGTGGTCTGTGCGCGCGGCCAGGTCGTTCCAGATCTTGGCGATGGGGCCCCACCAACTGTCGTGCAGGCGCAGTTGGTCCTGTTGGGCTCGGAAATACGAATGTGGGGTTGATCTGCGGTTCTCTGGTGGGGAGCGTGGGGTGCGGTCAGGAGGCGATCTGGTACTCGTGGGTGAGTCCGCCGAGGATGGCCTTTCGGCGGATCCGGTAGTCCGCGAGGTTGACCGGAACCGGCGGCCCGGTTTCGGCTTGCGCCGGGGTCAACTGGCCGAGCGCTCGGTGCGGCCTGGCCTCGTTCCGGTGTGCCAGGTAGGTAGTCAGGGTCTGGCGCAGGTGCTCTTGGTTGACGATCAACATCCGGTCGAACAGTTCGCGACGTAGCTCCCCGATGACCCTCTCGCAGATCGCGTTCGCCTTCGGGGCCCGCGGCGGGCTCTTCAGGATCCGGAACCCCTCGTCAGTGAACACGGCGTCGAACCCGTCGGTGAACTTCGTATCGCGGTCCCGGATCAGGAACTTGAACTCCTTGCCGCGCTCCGCGAGGTCCATCAGGACGTTGCGGGCAGCCTGGACCGTCCACTCCCCGGTCGGGTTGGTGGTCACCCCGGCCAGGCGGGCCCGGCGGGTCCCGTGCTCGATGAGGACCAAGGCATAGAGGCGCTTCAGCCCGATCGTGTCCACATGCACGAAGTCGATCGCCAGGATGCCGTGGGCTTGGGCGGTGAGGAACTGCTTCCATGTCGGGCCCGAACGCCGCGGTGCCGGATCGATCCCGGCGGTGTGCAGGATCTCCCACACCGTCGAGGAGGCTATCCGGTGGCCGAGCTTGACCAGCTCGCCTTGGATCCGGCGATGGCCCCACGCCGGATTGTCCTTCGCGATCGCAAGAACGAGCTTCTTCACCGCCGCTGCGGTCGGCGGCCTACCTGATTTCCGCCGGGCGCTGTAGTCCCACTTGCGCGCGACCAGCCGGCGATGCCAGGCCAACAGCGTCGCCGGGCTGACCGGGAACACCTCAGCCCACCGCCGGCGCGAGATCAACGAGGAGAGCGCCGCGAACCAAAACCGGTCGGCCGGCTCGTAACGGACCCTGACGATCTGACGGCGCAGGACCGCATTCTCATGCCGCAACACCAGCAGCTCAGCGTCCTTTGACACCTCACGGCGGAGCAAGACCGCCACGGAACTCAAGACACGGCGCGTTGCACAGTACACGAGAGACAGGAACATCGAGCCAGGATCCCAGCTCGACCATCGAAGGCCACATGTGCCCAGGCCACAGGCGCAATCGTATTTCCGAGCCCTACAGGGTAGAGGATGTCGCGGTCGCGGATCAGGAACTTGATCTGGTCGGCGGCCCCGTCGATCTCCATCAGGACGTTACGGATCTGCTGGACGACCCACACGTTAGTGAGATTCGCGGTGGCGCGCCGAGGACCCGAATGCGGCGGGTGGCGTGCTCGATCACCGCCAGGATATAGGCCTTGGTGCCGTCGAGCAGTTCGACGGTGAAGAAGCCGCAGGCGATGATCGCTTCGGCTTGGGACCGCAGGAAGTCGGCCCAGATCGGTCCGGCACGGCGGGTAGCGGGGTCGATACCGTGATCCGGCAGATCCGCCGGGCTGGGAATCGGTCGCGCAGTTCGTGTACGACGGTGAAACGTTCCCTGGCGGGCGTGTGATGGATCAAGGTCTCGGCCGCCTCGTGCAGGGCATCGGCTTTCTCGCGCAGCGTTTGCAGTTTGTGCTTGTGGCGGCGTAGCTGTCCGCGGGCATCGGTGAGAGCAGCTTCAAGTTCACGGCGGCTGATTCGGTGCGGTATGAACAAGAACGCTGGCACCGGCAGGTGGTCCGCCCTCGCGCTGTTGCGGTTTCGTGCCATAGCGGACGCAACAGCGGGACCCGCTCCGCCACATGTCAAAGCCCACCGACGGCTACGTGGTGACAGAAACCGTGCTGACTTCAACCCTACGCAGACCCCGATCAGGTCCACGAACTGCATGCTGTACCCGACCCGACCCGACCCGACCCGACCCGGTACCGGTTTCGCCTTGCGGACCTTCCTCCAGCCTGGCGGGCGTTCTCAAACTGCACGGTGTCTACCTAGTCGGCCGCGCCTGTTCCGGCGTTGTCGAAGATCCCTGTCACGAGTTGGCGGGCATACTCGGCATCGAGACCGTCGGGGCGGAAGAGGATGCGGTACATCAAGGGGGCGACGACGCGGTCCATGACTGTCTCGACGGCCGGTGTCTCCTCGCCGCGTTCGGCGGCGCGGCTGAGGATGACGTCGATCTGTTCGGCGGCGTAGGCCGAGCAGCGGCCGGCGTTGCCGCCGTCCGGGTCGCCGAGCAGGGCGTCGCGGATGTAGGCGCGGCCGGAGGGGGAGGACATCTCGTCGAGGAACTGCTCGGCCCAGGCCGTCAGGTCGGAGCGGAGTGTGCCGTGGTCGCCGGGTGTGGTGTCGGGGCGTAGCCGCTCGACCGCCACGTCCGACAGCAGTTCCTGCAGGTCTCCCCACCGTCGGTAGACCGTTGACGGGGTCACGCCGGCGCGCTGGGCGATCATCGGCACCGTCAGGGCGTCCCGGCCCACCTCGGCGGAGAGCTCGCGCACGGCGGCGTGCACCCCGGCTTGGACGCGGGCGCTGCGTCCGCCGGGGCGTACCATCTGTCTGCTCATAGATCTACTTTAAAGCGAAATCATTGCTTCTAGTGTCTGCTCGTAGGCGTGGCCGATCCGCAGGAGCACTCGCTCACCGAGCGGCCGCCCGAGCAGTTGCATGCCGATGGGCAGTCCCGCCGTGTCCTGGCCGACCGGTATGGACAGGGACGGTATTCCGGTGATGTTGGCGGGGGACGAGAGGCGTACGTAGGCGTCGGAGACGCCCTCGACGGTGCCGTCGGCCCAGGTGATCGTCTCCTGGCCGGCCTTGACGGCGGTCGCCGGGATGGTGGGGGCGGCGATCACGTCGACCTGCCGCAGCAGGCGGGTCCATTCCTGCCGCATGAGGGTTCGCGAACGCTGAGCGCGCAGGTAGTCCCCGGCAGGCATCAGTTCGCCGGCCTCGAGGAGGGTGCGGACATCGGCCTGGTAGAGCTCGGGGACGGTGCGCAGGGTGCCCTCGTGGTACGCGGTGGCCTCGGGCACCATCAGAGCCCACTGGGTGGCCTGGATGTAGCGCGTCATGGGGATCTCCACCTCGACGAGGCGTGCGCCCAGGGCTTGCAGCCGGTTGATGGCCTGCCGGACGCTGTCTTCGACCTCGGGGTCGGTGTGGTCGAAGTAGTAGTTGCGCGGCACGCCGACCCGAAGCCCCGTCAGGTCCGGGTCGGCGGTCGGCCGGTAGTCCGCGGCGGGTGTGGTCGGGGAGGCCGCGTCCAGGGAGGCGAAGTCCAGGGAGGCGGCGTCCTGGGGGTCGTGTCCGGTCAGGGCGGTCAGGACCAGGGCCGCGTCTTCGACGGTGCGGGTGATCGGGCCGACGTGGTCCAGGGACCAGGACAGAGAAGTGACGCCGTGACGAGGGATGAGGCCGTAGGTCGGCTTGAGGCCCACCACCCCGTTGAGCGCGGAGGGCACCCTGATGGACCCGCCGGTGTCGGTACCCAGAGCGAACGTGGCCATGCCGGCCGCTACGGCTACGGCGGATCCGCCGCTGGATCCGCCCGCGATCCGGTCGGTGTCCCAGGCGTTGTGGGTCTGCGGGGTGGTCAGGCCGTAGGCGAACTCGTGCGTGTGCGTCTTGCCGAGCAGGACCGCACCGGCCTGCGCCAGACGCGTGGCGACCGTGCTGTCGGTTCGCGCCAGGTGGCCGGCGCGGACCTGGGAGCTGGCCGTTGTCGGCGTGCCCGCGACGTCTATCAGATCTTTGAGACCCATGGGGATGCCGTGCAGCGGACCGCGGTGGCGGCCGGCCACGATCTCGCGTTCTGCTTCACGCGCGGCCCTGCGGGCCCGCTCGGCGCTGATGGTGACGTAGGCCTGAAGGCGCGGCTGCATCTGCGCGATGCGCTGAAGGACGGAGTCTGCCAGCTCGACAGGGGACAGTCGTCGTTCCCGGATCGCGTCGGCGGCCGCGGCCAGGGACAGTTCATACGGCTGCATCAGGGATCTCCTGTCCTGCGCGGTAGGCGATGGCGGGTGGGGTGTCGCCGAAGTCCAACTCGCGCAGGATCTCGACGACGGAGCTGATGTGGTTGGCGACGGCCGCGACCTCGGTGTGGCGGTCGGCGGGCAGGTGGAGCCCGGCGCGGGCGGCCCAGCGGGCCACCTCCGGCGGGGTGGGTTGTGCGGCGGACACGGACTTCCTTCTTTCCTCATGCTGAAGTGGCGCGGCACCCTTCAGGTAAAAGCTAAGAGTTTGCTTTAGCTCACGGTAGGGCCTACAGTGACTTAAAGCAAACCCATAGCGTTTAGCTGAGAGGGCCCCATGGCCACCGCCACCCGCCGAGCACCTGCCCCCCGTCCCTACCAGGCCGTCCGCACCGTCCGCACCCGCACGGCCGACCGACCGGCCGCCTTCGCCCTGACCGCCTCGATCCTGGCCGCTCTCCTCGCCGCATCCAGCGCGCCCACCCCGCTCTACCCGCGCTACCAGGACATATGGCACCTGACCTCGCTCACCGTCACCGTCGTCTTCAGCGCCTACTCCCTGGCCTTGCTGCTGGCCCTGCTCACTACCGGAGCGCTCTCCGACCATCTGGGACGACGTCCTGTACTGGTGGGTGCCCTGCTGGTGCAGGCCTGTGCCATGATGCTGCTGGCCTCGGCGGACGGCGCCGGTGCGCTGATCGCGGCCCGCGTCCTGCAGGGAGCGGCTACCGGCGTGGCCACCAGCGCCGCGGGCGCGGCCCTGCTGGACCTGGCCGATCCCCGGCGTCCGGGCCGATCCGCGCTGACCAACAGCATCGCCCCGGTGACGGGTATGGCCGCCGGTGTCCTGGCCGCCACCCTCCTCGTGGGCTTCGCGCCCGCACCGACGGTCACCGTGTACGTCGTGCTGGCGGTCGTGTTCGCAGCTCAGGCGGTAGCGGTCATGCGCACCGCGGAGACGGCCCGCCCGCATGCCGGCGCCCTGCGTTCGTTACGCCCCCGACTCGCGGTGCCGCCCGCGGCGCGCCGCGCCCTGCTGGTGGTCGGTACCGGTGTCGTGGCCGTCTGGGCGTTGGGCGGCTTCTACTCCTCCCTCGGGCCGGCGCTGGTGCACCTCGTGTCGCCCGGCGCCCCGCAAGCCGCCGGGGGCCTGGTCTTCTTCACACTCAGCGCCACCGCCGCGCTGACCGTGTGGATGCTGCGACACTCGGTGCCGCGCACTGCCGCCATCGGCGGAACCCTGGCCGTCGTCCCCGCCACGGCCTTGACGCTGAGCGGTCTGCACGGAGTCGGGCTGCCTGCCGTCTATGGCGGTGCGGCCCTGGCCGGGATCGCTTTCGGTGCCGTCTCGCAAGGGGCGCTGCGCATGACACTCGCTGCACTCGACGAGTGGGACCGTGCCGCGACGCTCGCCGCGTACTACGTCCTCAGTTACCTTTCCATGAGCCTGCCCGCCATCGCCGCGGGCGCCGCCACCCAGCACTACGGACTGCGCACCGCCGCCTACGCCTACGCCGTCGGCGCCGCCGTGCTGGCCGTCGCGGCCTTGGCAGCGCTTATCGTGCCGAGGAGCAGGCTCGTCCGCCACGTACTCAACGACCTGCTGTAACGAGACCGAAGGAAAGACCGATCATGAGTACTGCGCCCGTCACCGACCCGACCGCTGCCGACCTGACTGCCTCCAATCCGACCGCCGCCGCGTCCTGGACCGTGGGTGATGTCACCGTCCACCGCGTCGACGAGGTCCTGCTGTCGCCCGCGACCGGACCGTGGTTGCTGCCCGACGCCACCCCGGACCTCGTCGCCGCGCAGGACTGGCTGCATCCCCACTTCGCCGACGACGAGGGCCTCCTGCGCCTGCACAGCCACAGCTTCGCCTTCGCGCTCGGCGGGCTGCGCGTCTTGGTGGACACCGGTATCGGCAACGGCAAGGAGCGTGCCAACCCCGCGTGGCACAACCTGGACACCGACTACCTCCGGGGCCTGGCCGACGCCGGATTCGACCCGGACTCGGTCGACCTGGTGATCCTCACTCACCTGCACGCCGACCACGTCGGTTGGAACACGCGGAACGTGAATGGGACGTGGGTGCCCACCTTCCCCCGCGCCCGCTACCTGACCTCCCGCGACGAGCGGGAGTTCTGGGCTGGATATGAGATGGAGCCGGCGCGTGAGCAGATGTTCCGGGACTCCGTGATCCCGGTGGAGGAGGCGGGCCTGCTCGATCTCGTCAACGTACCCGCCGAGGGCGCCGACGTCGCCCCGGGGCTGCGGCTTCTCCCCACTCCCGGTCACACCCCCGGCCACGTCGCCGTCGAGCTGACCAGCCACGGCCGGACGGCGCTGATCACCGGCGACTGCGTCCACCACCCCGTCCAGCTCGCAGACCCTGGCATCGGTGCCTGCGTCGACATCGACCCGCGACAGTCCGAGGCCTCGCGCCGTACCCTGCTTGCCGGACTCGTCGGAACGGACACCCTGGTCCTGGGCACGCACTTCGCGCCGCCCACAGCCGGGCATGTCGTGCACCACGAGGGCGGCTACCGTTTCTCGCCGGTCTCCGGAGCATCACGCTGAAGGAGTAGGGCGGGCAAGGGTTGAATGCGGGACATGAGCACAAAAGACTACGGATACACTCGCCGGCTGGTGGACGACCTCTTCGTGGATCTCAGTCCCGAGGAAGTCAAGACAGTCGAGATTCTTGATGCGGCCGAGAGCCAGCGAGTTGAGACTGCTGCTCTCAGTACGGTTCCCATGACGAGGTGGAGTGCGATCGACACGGCCGAGGCGGACGTCGCCGGGAAGTGGAATCCCGGCACGGATCGTGCGATGGCACAGCGGATCCGCGAGGTTTTGGGCCTGTTCGGCGAACCGTCGGAAGTCGTCGTCATCGTAGAGGGAAACGCCTTGATTCCGTCGATCAGGCTTCCTTCGAGCGCGGTCGCCGATCATGGAGAGGAAGTCGTGGCGGCGTGCCATGGCCTGTGGATCATCCTGCCTGGTGGCTGTGTGGTCGAGAAGTACCATGAAGGCCGCATCGTTATTCGGTGGTTTGTTGGCTCTGGCCTGGTTTCGCAGTATCCGTACCTAGAGAGGGTAGTGGTGCGGGGCTGGGTTTGTGCAGGTGGTAGGCGTGACGGCGAGACGGCCGTGTCCGGTGGTGCCGGGTCCGCTGGAGGACTACGCGGCGATGTTCGATCCGCTGTTCGCCTCGCTGGCCCAGCGCAGGGGTTTCCGGGAGTACCTCACCGGGCTGCTGGCGCCGCGCGATCGGAACAAGACCCTGACGGCTCTGGCCGGGGCCGAACCGGTCGTCGGGGCGCAGCATCCGGCGGTGCAGCGGCTGCAGTTCTTCTTGTCCGAGTCCCGCTGGGACCACGAGGCGATCAACACCCGGCGGCTGGAGCTGCTGCTCGCGGATCCAGCCACCGCCCCGCACGAGTGTGGGGTGCTGGTCATCGACGATTCCGGGGACCGCAAAGACGGCACCGCGACCGCCCACATCGGCCGGCAATGGCTGGGCCGGCTGGGCAAGACCGACAACGCCGATCGTCACCGTCACCACAGTCTGGGCCGATGAGCGCGTCTACTACCCGGTACACGCCGTGCCCTACACCCCGGCCAAGTACTTCCTACGCGGTAAGGCCGACTTCGACTTCCGGACCAAGCTGCAGATCGGCGCCGAACTGGCGGCCCGCGCTGTCAAGGCCGGCTTCGTCTTCCGGGCCGTGGCTGCGGATGCCGCCTACGGTGACCAGGACGGGTTCCGCGGCGAGCTGCGCACCGCCGGGCTGCCTTTTGTCATGGCCCTGAAACCCCGGCACGGCACCTGGGCCTACGGCGCGGACGCCTACACCCCGGCCGACGCCGCCCGCATCCTGACCTTCACCAGCGAAGAAGAGCCCGGGGACTGGACGCCGGTCACCTGCACCTTCCACGACGGACACACCGAGACCTGGTGGGCCGCCGACGCGCGGCTGGGATTCTGGGGCCCGGACGGCACGACCCGCCTGGTGGTGGCCACCGCCGATCCGGCCACGCTGCCGGGATCGAGCAGAGCTACAAGCAGGTCAAAGACGAGCTGGGCTGGGCCGACCGCTCCGACACGGCGATCCGCCGCCACCAGACCCTAGTGAACTGCGCGTTCTCGTTCTGCTGGGACACCTGGTTCGACCAACCGGCATCGCCGGACCCGCCGACGACGGCCGATGCCGCCGCCGGAGAGAGGGGGTCCCGAACCCGGGCGCCAGCCCTCCCCGCCGTCCTGGCCGAAGGCGATCCGCGCCGTCCGGGCCTGGCTGGCCCCATGGATCGCGCTACAACGCTGGTGGCAGGCATGGTCGCCCGAGCCCCCGCCACCAGACCTCCAAGCCCTGATCAACGCAGTCGGCACAGGACGAGGACTCAACCTCTACCTCCCGCCTTAACAAACCACCGCTAGGGCTTGTAGCCGTCAGACAAAGCGATGGCGGTTCTCGCTGGCGTCGTCCCGGTCCCCGATGCCGGTCGCGATCGGCCAGCCGCGCTTGAAGGGGCGGCGTAGCCGAGGTAGGGGCTCTTGTTCTCCAGGTAGGTGCGGACCTTTTCGACCGTCTCGGTCTCGCTGGCGCCGAGTCCGGCGTCGGCGACGTGCTCGCGTAAGTGAGGGGCGATGGAGCCGCTCCAAGAAGTCCTCAAGACTCGGTTCACGGCATTAGCGGGCGCCGTATGCGCGGACGAAGGCGCGCGCGCCGTCAATCATGGTCGCTCGGAGTCGTTCCTGGTCTACAGCGAGCGGGTTCGGCTGCTCGTTGAAGGCCAAGAGAACTGTGAGAGCGAAAAAGTGATCCGTCGCGCGCCGCGCATCTTCGGCATCGAGGAGTCCGAGCTCGGTGAAGTGCGCGATACGTTCGGCGATGGCATTCTCGATCGCCGTGGTCTCCACGTCGTCATCCGCGTCCGGGTCTTGCCAACGTCGCTGCGCGACCAACGCCCAGACCGCGGAGTACTCGATGGAACCGACGAGCCCGATGCCGAAGTCGATGGCGGTCTCCGTCAGCGCCTCCTCCAGTCGAGCCGAGCTGGTGATGCCGGCACCGTCGCCGAGATGCGCGCCGATGACCTGCCGAGCGAATGCGTCCAGAGACTCGGCGGCGTCAGCGAGGATCGCGCGGAACAGCCGCTGTTTGTCACCGAAGTGGCTGTAGACGGTGGCCTTAGAGACCTGGGCCCTGGCAGCCACGGCGTCCATGCTGACGCGATCCACGCCTTGACTGACGAACAGGTCGCGTGCCGCTGCCAGGACGGCCCGGCGCTTCGCCGCCGATCCCGCACTCAGCAGGTGCACCGGCTTGGGCTCATTCATCCCTCCACGATACACGAATCAGACTGAACGGTTCAGTGTTGCACTACTGAACTGAACGGTTTAGTTTGAATCTATGACGACGACAATACCGGCCCCTACGGGCGCGCTCGTGCCGCAGCGGCGGCTGAACCTCATCAGCGTGGTTCTAGTCCTCGGGGTTTTCACGACTCTGCTGGACGCCACGATCGTGAACATCGCGATCGACCACCTGCACACCGTCTTCAACGCCTCGGTTGCCCGGACCCAGTGGGTCGCCACCGCCTACCTGCTGCTCTATGTGGCGGTGATCCCCGTCAGTGGATGGGCCTCCGAGCGATTCGGCGCCCGCAACGTCTGGGCCTTCGCGGTCGCGGCCTTCCTCGTCGGCTCGGCCCTGTGCGCCTCGGCGAGCTCGCTGCCGATGCTGATTGCCTTCCGCGCGCTCCAGGGCACCGGCGGGGGCATGCTGATCCCGCTCTCCTTCTCGATGCTCACCCGCGCCGCCGGCCCCGAGCGGATCGGGAAAGCCATGATCGCGATCGCGCTCCCAGCGCAGCTGGCCCCGGTACTGGGTTCGGTGCTCGGCGGGCTCATCCTCCAGTACTGGTCCTGGCAGTGGATGTTCCTCGTCAACGTCCCGGTCTGCATCGCAGCCCTCACCCTCGTCCGGTTCCTTCCCGCAGTCCCCGGCCGTCCCGGCGACCGGCTGGATGTACTCGGCCTCATTTTGCTGACCCCCGGCGTCATCGCATTGGCATACGGCGTCTCCGAGGCCGCCGGCGCCAACGGCTTCGCCGCCGTATCCGCCTGGCTGCCGCTACTGATCGGCACCGTGCTCATCGCGGCCTTCGTCCGGCATTCGCTGGCCTCGCGGCGCAAGCCCCTCATCGACGTGCGCCTGTTCGCTCGGCGCAGCTTCGGCCTCAGCAGCATCATCACATTCATGGCCGGGTTCTCCACCTATGCCCTGACCCTGCTGCTGCCGCTGTTCTACCAGCAGCTTCGCGGCGAGAGCGTGTTGACCACGGGCCTGCTGCTGATCCCCCAGGGCGCCGGTACGACACTCTTCTTCCTCCTCGCACGCCCCCTGGTGGCCAAGCTCGATGGACGCCTCGTCGTCGCCGGCGGAATCGCCCTGACAATGATCGGCATCCTGCCCTTCACCTTCGCCGACCTCCACGGCGGCGAGCTTCTGCTGCTGGCCGGCCAACTTCTGCAGGGCATCGGTTTCGGTGCGGCCACGTACCCGGTCATGACCCTCGCCTTCGGCAGCCTCAGCCACGAGGAGACCCCCAGCGGCAGCGCGGCCTTCAGCGTCGTCCAGCGCGTCGGAGCGCCCTTCGGCGTCGCCGTCATCGCCGTCATCCTGCAGAACCACCTGAAAACCGCCCACACCCCGAGCCAAGTGCTTTCCGGGTTCGCCGACGCCTTCTGGTGGACCTTCGGCCTGGGCACCATCCCGCTCGCCCTCGCCTTCCTCATCCCCAGGAAGCACAACCAGGTGCGCAAAGAAGACACCGTGCTCGACGCGAACGAGCTCGGCCCCGCCGCCGAATGACGACCCCACTCACCAGCCCCATCAATCCGCGGAAGCCTTGAGCCGCCGCAAGGAGAGACGTTCATGCCCAAAGCACCGGCCCTCGTCGGCAAGCTCGCCGAAACTCTCATGGGCCGTCGAGCGCGCGTACTTCGCACCGAGCGGATCGCACCCGACTTCCTTGAACTCGAGTTCCGCGCCGACCCGCCGGCCGGCGGCTGGCAGCCCGGCCACGAGGTGCAGGTTCGCGCGACCCCGACACAAGGGCGCCGCTACAACGTCCGTACCGTCGACGCACCCGACCGCATCACCGTCCTCGCCGTTCTCCACGGCGACGGACCGGGTGCGCGATGGCTGCAGAGCCTTCACCCAGGAACGGAGACCACACTTCTGGCCAGCCGCTACGTGTCCATGAGACTGACCGGCACCCACCGGCTGCTCATCGGCGACGGCTCCGCACTCGGCACCCTCGACGCATACGCCACCGCCGGCCGGCACCCGTCGACCGTGGTGATCGAGGCCCCGTCAGCGTCGGTCGACCGGCTCCGCGGTAGGTGGCCCCACTACCGCTTCGTCCCCGCGTTCGCAGACGATCCCGGGGCGATGACCCGCGCCTGGCTCGATGAGACGCTCCGCCGCGAAGACCTCGCCGATGTCGATGGCGCACTTCTCCTCGGCCATGCCCAGTCCATCCAAGGCCAAAGGCAAGCACTCGTCGGCGCGGCGATCCTCGACCGAAACGCGATCACCACCAGGCCGTATTGGGCAACAGGAAAAACCGGACTCTAGGCGCGGCCGCAGCGTCGCACCCACCTCGGTGAACGGATCTGGCCCACATTCAGTGATCGAACTGGCTACATGGGGTGGGCGCGCCTGCCAATATGACGTCGGCGGTCATCACAGACTATTGATTTACTCTTGCCGCACCTAGCGTTCGTGCAGGTAGAGAGCATAGATCGCCGCGACGGCATCGTGATGCTCGGCACGTGCGCGGTAGGCCCGACGGCGACTTGTCCACGATGCGGAGCGAGGTCGGAGCGGGTTCACAGCCATTACCGGCGGCGTCTGGGGGACCTGCCGATCGGCGCGCAGCCGGTGATCGTCGAGCTGACCGTGCGCCGGTTCTTCTGCGACGGACCATGTCCTCTGCGCACGTTCGCCGAGCGGGTCGGGGTCCTGACCTCACGCTATGCCCGTCGCAGTATTCCGGCGGCTGGCCTGGTCACGCAGCTGGGGCTGATGTTGGCCGGTCGGCCGGCGGCCCGGATGGTTGCGGTGTTCGGTCTGCCGGTCGGGCGGAACACGCTGATCCGCGCGGTGCGGGCGCTTGCGGACCCACCGATCGGCGCGGTCGAAGTGCTCGGTGTTGACGACTTCGCCATCCGGCGCGGCCGGGTCTACGGCACGATCGGGCTGGACATGGCCGACCACCGGCCGATAGACCTGTTCGAGGGACGCGAGGCTGACGACCTGGCCGCACGGCTCGAAGCACACCCCGGCGTAGAGGTCGTGCCGTGACCGTGGCGGCGCCTACGCCGACGGCGCCCGGCGCGGCGCGCCGGAAGCGATCCAGGTCGCCGACCGGTTCCACTTGTGGAAGAACCTCGGCGAGCATGTGAAGAAGACCGTCACCGCACACTACGGCTGTCTGTGCCAGGCCTCGGACGACGTGCTGCGGGATGCGCGACAGGCGTGGGAGCAGCGGCCCGATGCCGAGCAGCTGGCCGCGGCCGCCGCCGCTCGGCGCATCGACGAAACGGTGATCGCCGGAGCGGATCGGGCGCACCTTCGCCGAGGTCCAGGAGCTGAAGGCCGCTGGGCTGGGCATCCGGCGGATCAAACGCGCGACCGGGCTGGCCAAGGGCACCATCGCGCGTTACCGCCATGCCGAGACCGTCGAGGAACTCCTGGTCGCCACACGCACCGGCAAGTCGAGCGTGCTGGACGAGTACAAGCCCTACATCCACGAGCGCTTCAACGCCGGCGTCACCAACATCAAGCAGATATGGACCGAGATCCACGAGATGGGCTGCTCTGCCGCCTACGGCACGCTGCGGGACTACATGAAGCCGTTCCGCCAGGTCGGTGTCGCGCCGCCGGGCAGGCCCGCAGCGCCGGAGGTCGGCGAGGCGACGACGTGGCTGCTGACCCGTCCCGACAATCTCGATGGGGACGAGGCGGTGAAACTCAAGTAGGTCAAGGCCGCGTGCCCGCACTTGGAGGCGACGGCGAAGATTGTCGGGCGGTTCGCCCACATGCTCACCGAGCTGGAAGGCGGCAAACTCGAAGCCTGGCTGGCCGACGTTGAGGCCAGCGGCCTGCCGCAGCTGAAGACGTTCGCCAACGGCATCCGCCACGACCGCGACGCCGTCATCAACGGACTTACCCTCGAACACAATTCCGGTGCTGTGGAAGGAGTCATGGACCGACTGAAGGTCTACAAACAGCAAATGTACGGCCGCGCGGACTTCGACCTACTCCGCAAACGGGTCCTGCTGAGCTCTTGACCAGTTCGATCACTGAATGTGGGGCAGATCCAGATCCGAATGAAACCGCCGCAGACAGGCGACGTGACCGTGCCGGAGGCCTGCTCCATGAATATCGGCAGGTCGTATAGGTTGTCGGCACCCTCAGCATACTGCACATGGCGCCGTGCAGCGCCGCGCCAGAGAACTGATTCGAGCGGCGCGACCGCATCCGGCAACCGGATGCGGTCGCGCCGCCGCGTGGCGCCGGCCGGCGCCACGCGTGAGGGTGTGCTGTCAGTGCCCTGCGTACATCGATATCGGTGCCGTGTCGGTGGGAATGATCGGATTCGGCACCGGATGGACGGGCGTGATCACCAGAAAGTCGTGGTGCATCGGGTCGCCGGTCCCGAATCCGAGCAGATCCAACTGGCCGTTGGCGACGGAGGTGGAGTAGTCGCCGTTGCTTTGCCGGAAGGCCACGCTGATGCTGTCCCCGATGTGTATTTTGACGTTCTTCACCTGGTCGGGGCTTATCGCGGTGACCGTGGCTTCGACCCCGAGCTTGGACAGGTCGGCCTGGAACTCGGCCGGGTTCACGGCCGCGCTGGCGTGGAAGACGATGTGCACACTGTTGTCGCCAACCACCTTGGTCAGGCTGTATGCCACGGTGCTGATCTGGTCGCCGGCGACGGTGTCGTCGCCGGGGGTGGTGCTCGTCGCGACCGCGTGGCCGGCGGCGGAGTGGCTTTCGTGGGTGGCGACGGCGGCGAACGCCCCGACGGCGGCCGCGGAGACGGCGACCGACGTGGCCACACGGACCGCCAGGCGGCGTGGCTGGTTGCGGCGGTTCATGGACGTCCAGCTGGTCATCAAGTGCTCCTCACGGAGGTGTCGGCGGCCGGGCAGGAAGTCACGGTCGGGGGGCACCGGGAGCATCTGGCGCAGGGCGCGCAGGTCGTCATCGGGGTTCCCGGTCATCGTGATCTCCTGTTCGTGGGCCGGACCGCATCGGTGCGGTCATCCGGTAGCTGTCTGTCTGGGCGGGCTGGGTTCCCGGTTTGGGCGAGAGTTTTTTCAGCGAGCTGGTCCAGGCGCCGCCGGGCCCGCGATAGGCGGGAGCGGACCGTGCCCACCGGCACGCCCAGCGCGGCGGCCGCGGCCGCGTAGTCCAGGCCGGCCCATACGCACAGCGACAGCACCTCGCGGTCGGTACGCCGCAGCCCGGCCAGGACCTGTTTGACCACGGCGATGCGTTCCTGGTCGTCCAGCCTCTCGACCATCTCGTCGGCCAGGTCGGGGACCAGTTCGGGCGTGGGGATCTTCTGCATGAGCCGGTGGTGGCGCCACGCCGCGCGCCGGCGCTGGTGCATGACGTTGGTGGCGATGCCCAGCAGCCAGGGCAGCAGGCTGCCACCGTGGGGGTCGGCCCTGCCGCGCAACCGCCACGCTTCCAGGAACGTCAGCGACGTGCAGTCCTCGGCGACCGACCAGTCGCCGCTCAACCGGAGGCAGTGGTTGTACACAGACCTGCCGTGTTTTCGGAACAGCTCGGCGAACGCGCCTTCGTCACCAGCCCGTATCCGGGCCCGGAATTCGTCGTCCATGCCATGGCCTGTCGTTTCGGCCGGGTGTGGTTCCCGTGATGTGCGTCACACCCGCGGTGGTCATCCGCAACAGATCATCAAACCCGGACACGGACCGCTGTGCCACGGTCGATGCCGCTCGACGGTGGCACAGCGGTCCGAAGCCGAATCGGGAACTCCGCCGTGATCCCTGTAGTACCTCTGAAACTTGGCCACTGGTATCGTGACCTGGGATTTTAGGAGGCTTTCTGGTACTCGTTGATCAGTCCTGCGAGGACTGTTTTGCGACGTATCCGCTGTGCGGGTATTGGAAACGGGACGACGTTTGGAGCATCGTCGGGGGTGCAGGTGGCGTTCGCCAAAGATGAGCATCCGGTCGGCGCGGACGGTGCGTACGAAGCGTTCGGCGATGGCGTTCATCCGCGGGGCCTGCGGCGCGGTGAGCAAGGTTTCGACGCCGATGGAGGCGAAGACGGCGTCGAACGCGGCGGTGAATTTGGCGTCGCGGTCACGGATGAGTCGGGTGAAACGGTGCCCCGTGTCTTGCAGGCCACCCAGGGTGCAGATGATGCTCAGTGAGTTCGCTACCCAGCCATCGCGCGCATCTTTGACCTGTGACGATGCACTCGCGCTGTGCCGATCACTGCACCGAGGAGCGTCGCTTGGGCCTGCGATTGCCCGGTTCGCCACGGTTTCGCGGGACCGCGCTACCTGCGAACTCACTGAGCATCATCTGCACCCGTGCCTCGTCCAGGCGGCCGGCTGCATGCAGTGCGTCCCCGAGGGCGGCCAGGGCGAGCCCTTCGAAGTACCTGCTGGAGACTTCGTCACGGGTGGCGATTTCCAGTGCCCGTGTGGCGTAAGCAACGCCGTCATCAGGGCGGTGGAGTTCCGTGGCAGTACCTGACATCTCCACCAGGACGCCGAACTGCTGGGCGACGTCGCTTCCGGCTTGGTGGGCGGCGAGGGCGGCCTCGAACGCGACCATAGCGGCTTCGCCGTAGCCGCGGGCCCGGGCCGTGCGACCCAGGCCCTCGGCAGGCAGGATGGCAAGCTGCTCGAGTCCATTGTGGTGGCACAGCGTGAGCGAGGTGTGGAACGCTTCGTCGGCCTGGTCGAGACGACCAGCGGCCAGGCACAGATAGCCGAGCAGATTCTGTACCCAGGCCTGACCGTGGACATCGTTCGACGTCTGGTACTGGTCGAGGGCTGTGCGGTAGTGCTCCGAGGCCTCGTCGTATTTGCCTCTCTGTTTGCAGGCCATCCCGTGAAAGGCCATGAGGGCGGCGTAGCCCGCAGGGTCGCCATCCCGTTCGGCGCAGGTCGTCCCCAGGCGAATCAACGTCAACCAGTCGTCGAAGTGGCCGATGTGGGCGTACGCGAAGCTCAGCGCCGCAACGACTTGCCATGCGAAGCGGTATTCGCCGTTGGAGTCGGCCAAGCTCACCACGGCTATCAAATCCGCGCGTTCGTTCTGGAACCACGACAGCGCGTCTCGGTAGGAGGCGAAGGCAGGCTGCGCGATTTCGGACTGCCGTACGTCCACCGTGACGTGAACCGCGCTTTGTTCGTAAGGCGCGATGGACCGTAGCTGCGCAGCGCATTCCAGATACCAATTCAGCAGGCGTCTGACTGCCGTGTGGCGTTCCTGCAGTGGTTCCTCGGCTGCCTTCTCGGCCGCGAAACCGTGCAGCAGATCGTGGGTACGGTAGCGGTCTGGTCCTACACGGCGTACGAGTGTGACGGCCTCCAGATCATCCAAAGCTTGGGCTACATCTCGGCGGATGAGCCCAGTTAACGCCACGGCAGCTCCGATGCTGAACTCCGGCGAGGGGAACCAACCCAGTCGGCGGAACACCTGCTGGGCCGTTTCGTCAAGATCGTCGTAAGACGCGCTGAATGCCTTTGACACGGCTATGTCTCCTGCGCTGAGCGTCCGCCATCGGGTCGTGGGGTCTCGGAGGGTGTCGACAAGATCCGGCAACGGAGTCAACGGCCGGTTTCTCGCCCGCTCGGAGAAGATGCGGATAGCCAGCGGTAGCGATCCACACAGCCTGGATGCTTCCTCGATACTGGAGCCGTCCGTCACGGCGCGCTCGCTGCCGACAATCGCTCTGATCATCGCGATCGCCTCAGCTGCTGGGAAGACGTCGATGCCGTACCGGACGACGCTCTCTTGGAGCCCGAGCCCGTCCATGAGGCTTCGAGACGTGACCACCACGCGAGACGTGCCGGCCCCTGGCAGTAGCGGCCGGACCTGCTCGGCCGCGACTGCGTTGTCCAGAACGATCAGGATCCGGCGTTCTGCTAGAACCGAACGGAACAGCGCCGAACGGGCGTCTAGAGAGTCTGGCAGTTCGCCTGCTGGAATGCCGACTGCGGGTAGGAACTTGCCGAGGATGGCATAGGGGTCACCTGGTGGCTGGGTTGTGAACCCGCCGAGGTTGGCGTAGAGGTGCCCGTCCGGAAAATGGCTCTTGACTCGGTGCGCCCACTTGATGGCCAAGGCTGTCTTGCCGACGCCGGCCGTTCCAGCGATCAGGCAGACAAGCTTGTCTGATTCTAGAAAGCCATTCAGTTTGGCGAGATCGCTCTTGCGATTTTGGAAGTCGCCAAGGTCTGCCGGGATAGCCAAGGGCCTTCGAGGCATGGCGTGGGTAACATGGTAGTGATTGATGGTGTCGCCGAACGACAGCGAACTGCCCTTGATGTCCCGTGCAGATGCTGTGCGGTGGTTCCGGCCGGATACCTCTGCGTGCGTTCCATGTGCGCCCTCGTGCACCACGTCCCCCTGTCGGCCGGTAGGGGCGAGTATATGAGAGTTCGTACGAACAACGGAACAGGGCAGGATGGTTTCGCGTGTCTGGGCGGCGGCGCACCTCGTGTCTGCCGTGACTGCGGCGGCCACCGTGACCAAGGCGGCCGTTGAAACTGCGCCCTGTGTCTGCCCATCGATCGATGCCGGGAGCAATCGCGACGGGTGGACTTGGCGTTTGTCAATCATCGGCCCGGGCGACGGTCTCTCAATGTTGACAATGCGGCCCTATGCGATGTCGAGTAGTCGGGCGAGCTGTGAGAGCTGCGACGCCGGGTCGGTCCGGCAAGCGCGGACTTGGGCTAGGACAAGGTCCCGGGCATCTGGGCTGTAGAGAATGGTCTCTCGGGACTCGGCGATGGAAGCGAGCAGCGCTGGGAGTACTCGTGCCCCGTCGCCGGCCTGGTGGTGGCTGCGTGCGACGTCGATGAAGTGCTGAGCGCGGCGATTGGTCGATGGAATCTCGCTGGGATCGAGGCTCGCGGCTCTATCGGTGGCCACGGTCGCGTTGCCGGTCTCGACATCCAGGACGACGCCATAGACCGCTACGTTCGCGTTGCTGAACTGTGTGTGTGGGTGCTGATACCCGTGGGGCAACCGTCCCGCGATCGTGGCTGCTTCATCCCAGTACCGCCATGCATCGGCAGGCTGGCGGGCGCGTGCCGCGCCAATCGCGGCGAACAGCATCAGCGAGCCCCGCAATGCCGTCGAGCGTGGGGTCGTCGCGACTGGAAGGCGCTCTCTCGCGCACAGCGCGATTTCTGACGCCTCGCCCGGCTCGCCAGCGGCGAGGGAAGTCATGGCGGAGGCCCACCCCGCGAGTGCCAACAGTTCGGGATTGTCGGCCTGGTCCGCGGCCAAGAGTGCGCGATCAGTACATCGCGTGGCGAGTGCCGGGGCGGTGACGCAGAATGCGAATCGTTGCGCTAGTAGATACACGTGTGTGAGCAGTTTGTGCGCTGCTCGCCGTTCGTTGTCCGGCGCCGAGCGGGCTAGCACGATCGAGTCAGTGAGAAGGTCGGGCAGCAGGGCACCAAGAGCCATGTATTGGGCTCGTGATACTCGCCATGCCGTCCACGCATGTTGAACGCGTTCCTGTAGCGACTCCACAGTGCACCGAGGGCCGTCGGCGGCCGGCGCGAGGACGGCCAGGCTCAATGCGAGGCGTACTTCAGCGACCGCAGGATGCTCGGGCACTCCGGTTGTGCGGAGAGGACGCAGGTCGAACCCGACAAGCATCGAGGCGTCGCTCATACCGAGTGCGTGTGCCAGGTTGCTCAAATTGGACAGCCGCTCAGCGCCCCGTCCCTCGACTTCAAGAAGTCGGAGCCATTCCTCAGATCGACCGACGAGCTCGGCTAGTGCCCTGCGTGACATGCCGTGTCTTTGCCGGTGCCAACTCACTCGTTCGCCAGTCGTGAGTGGGTCAGCGCTACGCTTTTCGGACGACGGCATCGGACACCACCCGGGGCATGGATAACGGTAAGTGGTACCGATGTTACGATGCGCGACGTCCGCCCCGGAACCCTCGTGCCCTGTTTTTCTTTACGGCCGTGCGGTTGGAAGGATACTGTCTTGCTCGAAAAGCCCGTTCTCTACGCCATCGGTTGTGGTGGCTACCCGTCGGAGTTCATGCCGGAGCTCGTACGGCACGCACAGGGTGAGGGATGGGACGTCTGTGTGATCGGGACCCGTATGGGGATGCGGTTTCTTGATACCGAGTTGCTCCGAGAGCTAACCGGATATCCCGTTCGTGACGACTATAAGAATCCTAATGAACCTGACGTCCTGCCGGATGCGGATGCGTTCGTGGTAGCGCCCGCGACATTCAACACCGTCAACAAAGTAGCCGGCGGTATCTCTGACAACTTGGCCCTTGGCCTGGTCAATGAAGCAATCGGCATGGGGAAGCCTGTCATCCTGGCACCTTGGCCGAACCAGGAGCTGGTCAAGCATCCGGCGTTTCCTCGAAGCGTCGAGCTGCTTGCGGAGGCCGGCGTACGCTTCGTGCTCGACCGGGCCGCCCTTCCACTTCCTGCATCAGGCAGGCCGGGGGCTGCCACGTTCCCGTGGGCTCAGGTCTATTCCGCGCTCGCGGTCGCGAGGGACGAGGTCCTGTCGAGTCGCTGAACGTGCTCCCGGCCGACCCGTGCGACATCACGTTCGATGGTCGGCCGGGCTTGAGCCTCTTCATGCGATCGGGTGAAATCTCAGCGTGCTTCCTTGAAGCAGCGCGGTTAGCTGCGACTAAAGGTGCTTGGCGGGTAGTATCTTCGGCAGCTGAGAAAGAAGATACCCCGGCCGGTGCTACCAACACCGCCGGGGCGTGGCACCAGGAGTAAAGGGCTCCCGAATGCGTATCCATCGTAGCGCGCGAGTGCGCTTTTTCACGACGTTGGGCAACGAAGTCCTTCGAGACAGCCGCTTGAGCTTCTGTGCTCGCGGCATCCTCGCCTACCTGCTCTCGCAACCTGACGGGAAGCGCGACGACATCCGGACGTTGGCGGAACGGACACCGGAGGGACGGGAGCGCGTAGCTTCTGCGATGCGGGAGTTGGAGAGGCATGGCTATCTCAAGAGGACGAAGAAGCGTACGTCCGAAGGGCACATCTACACCGAGGTAGAGGTGTTCGACGGTCCAGGCGGGCCGTCGTCCCAGCTCAGCCCGGAGACCGAGCTTCCGGCCTCCGGTGGGCCGACTACCGGTCCAGACGGCGATCAACCCGTGAAAGATCGGGGGAAAGAACCCACCCACCCGGCGCCTTCTGCGGAGGACGGAGAAGACGGGCGGGAGGGGGAATGCGACGAGGAGACGAGAGCGAGCGTCGAGCTGCTTGCCCGCGTGGCACGTACGGAGCCGCAGCTGTCAGTGGGGCGGGCCGACGTGGTGCGCCTCGCGCCGCTGGTGACGGAGTGGCGGCGGCGTGGTGCCTCAGAGCTTCACGTCGTGGGCTCGCTGACGTCTGGCCTGCCGCGGGCCGGGGTGTATCACCCGGCGCGGTTCATCGAGACGCGGCTGATCGCGAAGATGCCAGTGGAGCGGTGCGCCGCACCGGAGCGGTTGGAGTGCGGCGGGTGCGGCATTCCTGTTCCTGCTGCTGGCCTTTGCCGATCCTGCCGGGAAGCTCGGCCGACGGAGGTCGGGGCTGCAACGGAAGATCACGTGCTCGCCCGAGGCGTGGCGATGGCCCGTGCCGCCCTGCGTGGCCTGTCGCTGGACGTCGGGAAGCCCGCCTTGGCATGAGCCTCACTGCCCGGGCCTGGGCCCGCGTTGTGGGTTCGGCGGGATCCGGGGCGGGGGCTGCCCGTCGGGGTTTGGCGTGTGCTTCGGTGCCTCAGATCTGCGGACTCTGGGCGCCGGTTGCTGACTTGTATGGACCGGCTGAGTGCGGTGCAGCTTTGCCCGACCGCGAGCACTCGGAGGCCTCGGACCCCGTCGTCCGGCGGGGTCGGACTCTGGAACGTCCAGGTGCCCATTCTCGGCCAGGATGGCTGCGAGTTGGTGGAGGTAGACGGGCTGATCTGCGTCGACAGAGGGCTCGCGTACGTCGCCGAGCCAGTCTTGGCCGAGTCGTTTGGCGAGTTCGACGCCGATGCGGTTCTGCTCTTCGACGCCCAGGGTCCGGTAGTGGTCAGCCGCCAGCCTCCCCCAGGCCGGATTGGCATCCGGGCGCGCCCCGCGTAGCGCCAGGAGGGATGCGGCGGCCACCCAGTAGGCGCGGTGGCCGACCCGTCCGCTCTCGGGGTATGGACCGAGGGGGTGGTCTGGGTCGTCGTCGGCGACTCGGTACTGGTCGCGGTAGGCGGCTATGACGGCGAGGTGACTTAGCCAGACCTCGCGGCTGGCCGGATCGGTGGGTTCCGCGGTGAGGCACGCGGTCCACGCTGGTCTTTCGGATGCGGTCGTCTGTGCTAGCTGGCCAACGCGACGACGGATCAGCTCGGCCCGGGTGTCCAGGTATGGCTGCCACTGTAGGTCGGCACCGCGCCGTATGGTGCGCAGCCAAGGAGGAAGAAGCGGATCCTCGGCGCGATGAGCAGCGACCTGCAACCGCGCAGCCAACGACGCCAGCGTGATCCGACCTGGTCGGGTCTCGGCGGACTCAAGGGCGTCGGCGAGAGCAGCGGCGGGTTCAGTGCCGGCCTGTTCCAACTGCGTCAGCGCACGCGTGATTCGTCGCCATATAGAGCGCGAATTGTTGCTCGTGCCAGCGGTTTGCGCGTCAAGGTAGTGGTGGACGGCGAGGGCGACAGCCTGGCAGACCGAGGTCCCAGCGCGGAACGTTCTCTGATCGATCACGGCGTCGAGCGACGTGGTGGGGTCGAGCCCGAGGGCGTCCGCGCGCCGCAGAGCAAGTACCAGCGTCGGCCACGCGGCGTCCTCGCGAGCCTGGTTTGCACGGACGGATCCAAGCACCGCGCTCACTGCGTCCTCGTAGAACTGCTCGTGGTCGTCATAAGAGTGGGCTCGCGGGACAGAGACGGTCGACGAGCGGGTTGGCCCGGCGTCAGCCGCCAACGTGGGGGCGAGCTCGCCCAGCAACAAGCGGTAGCGAATCTCGTCGGCGGCGTCGGCCACCGGTGTCGGCTCCGCATCTATCACTCGGCGCAGACGCCACGAGATGACTTGAGCCAGGGACTCCGCAGTGTGCAGCTCGCGGCGGCGCACCGTGGTGTTGAGGAGAGCTGGAACGTCCCATCCCGCAGCATCGGCGTCGCGCAGAGCTCGCAGCACGGCGTGCCATGCCGAGTCGCTGGTGATCTCCTCGGCAACGTCGGGCAGTACTCTCTCGACCATCTGCCGGTAGTGGGCGTCGGTGGCCACGTCGAGCGCGTGGTCGTACCGGGGCACGAGGCCGGACAGAGATTCGGCTTCGGCGAACGAGGTCCGGATCTGCTCGGTCGCGGAGAGCTCCGCGGTTTCGCGGGCGACCACATGCTCGAGGATTTCGCGAGCGGCATAGGCATCCTGGTCGAACTTCACAGCGTCCACGTGTTCGTCCTCATCCAGGCTCGCGAGCTCGTGGGTGGCGACGTACAAGACCGTCCCTTGGCGGGCGCGGGAGACGATGACGTAGAAGTTCTCCCGTCCCATCTCTTCGGTGATGAGAGCGTGGCAGGCGTCCACGGTTGAGCCCTGGGCGCGGTGTGCGGTGGTGGCGTAGAGCAGTTCGACGTTGGTTGCGACGTACCCCGGCGGGAGCAGCACCTGGCCGCGATGCTCCAAGTGCTGGACGGTCAAGGCGCCGTTTTCGTGGCGCTCGACTACCTCCCAGGCATCGCCGTTCTTCACGAAGTCGCGCACCCCGGAGCGGAGCCGCCGGTCGTTGTCCCGGGTGACGATGAGGTCCCGGGCCCCTGCGAGGTTGCCGTCGTGGAGACGCACGCCTTCGGCCTCGACCTGCCTCGCGGCGACTCGATCGGCTCGCGCTCGGGCGCACAGCTCGGCGACGTTCGCGTTGGACGTGGCGACCATCAGTGCTTTGCGCCCGGCCAGCATGTCCGCTTTCCAGCCTGCGTACGCCTGCTCGGTCATGCCCTGGCGGGAGCCGTGCCGAATCCGTCCCGCGTCCTGATAGAAGTCGAGCCCGGCCGCGTCGCCGACGCGGATCTTGAGTGTTGCCTCGGCCTCGATCGGGTCGGCGAAGCGGTAGAGCGTGGACAGCTCCACAGCCCCGCACTCGTTGGCTATGAGCCTCAGCGCGCCACCCGACTCCACGGCACCGAGCTGGCGGTAGTCGCCCAACAGGCGCACGACCGCACCGCGTTCGGCCGCGATGGTCACGAGCCGATCGAGGTTCATAGTGCCGGCCATGCCGGCCTCGTCGACCAAGACGACGTCGCCCGGGTTCAGGGCGAAGAACCCGACCTCACGCGGCACGTTCTGCCCTCGTGCTAACGCTTCGGCGTGTGGCCCCTTAGTCCATTCCCACAGGAACTTGTGCAGGTTCTCGGCATCGGCCCCCAAGTCCGCGGCCAGCACGCTTGCCGCGGACGCGGAGGTGGCCAGCGGCACGAGTCGCTTCTCGCCAGCATCGATCACCTCCGACAGGGCCTTCATAGCCGTGGTCTTTCCGGCTCCGCCCGGGCCGATTCCCGCCATTAGAAGTCGTCCGTCGCACGCAAATGCCTTCACCAGCGCACGCTGGCCTGGGTCGAGACTTTCGCCGGTCCGGTGTTCATGGTCGGCCACCACCAAGTCGGTGGTCTGCCCGTCCACCGCGACCGCTGTCTGATACTTGGCGGCCTCGACCAGCCGGGCCTCGGCCTCCAATACGGCTTGGCTGGTGTACCGCTCGGCGCCGTGTTGCGTGAACACCGACGATCCGTCCGATCGGCGCAGTGCGGTCGGCTCGGCCACCGATTCCGGCGGTTCGGTGGAGATCGACCACGTGGAGAGCGCCGCGTCCACGACCGCCGAGACCGCAATTTCCTGCTCAGTCGGAGTCGTGAACCGCGTTCCTCGCAGTTCTCGTTGCACCTGCGCCAGGACGCTCCAGCGGGTCCATGTCGCGTGCTGTTCCTGTACTTCGGCCACGACTCGGCCGGCAAGTTCTGCGACGTCCAGCTGGGCGCAGTTGATCGGCTTCGACTTGCGCCTGCCGCCTATGGGGACGATCGCCGTCACCTTGGTGAGGGCCTTCGAACCGAAGGTCTCTGCCAGGTCGGCGCGCCACTCATCTCGCATCTTTGACCACGCTCGCGGAGGCTTCTTGCCATTGCGGGTCGCCAACGTCGCTTGTTGGGCGAGCTCGTGAGCCGCTGGCAGCGACGGATCACGCCCATGCGTGGCGCGAAACTCGTCCACCAGCCGCTTGTACTCTGCCTCGATGTCGGAGCGCCGGCGGGTGAAGTGCGACAGTACTCTCGACGGGAAGTCCTTGATCTCGCGCACCGGCTCGCGCTTGTCCAGGGTGTCTGGTCGGGGCTCGAATTCGAGCCCGAGGCGGGCGTGTAGTTCGTTTTCCAGCACCGTGTTGTAGAGCTCGGAGGCAGCCACAGTGATGCGGTAGAAGCTGCGGGCGTCGAGTGCCTGCCACTTTCCGTTGGTCCCCAAGACTTTGCTGGAAACCGCGACATGGGAGTGGAGGTTCGGCTCGCCCAACCGGTTGTCCGCATGGTCGAAAACGGCGGCGATCAGGCCGTGAGTCTCGATCTGGGCCTGGCCCGAGGAGCCCGTGCGGGTGAGCGCGGCATTCTCTTCCAGCAGCTTCAGTGCGGTGTCTCGGGCGGCGTAGTGGGACTGCTCGATCGCGTCGCGTACCCATGGGCGCGGATCGAGACCCCAGAGCCGGGAGACCGAAGAAACCGGGGTGAACACGAGGTCGAAGCCAGCCACGGCCCGCCGCTGGCGTCGCGCCTCCTCCCGACGGATCTTCTTCTCCTCCGCTGCGGTTGGGGCACGGCCGACCTCGGTGCGGATTGCCTCCAACCGGCCTGATACTCGCTCGTCGAACGGCTCAAGATGCTTGTAGTCGGGGAACGGGCGGCCGAGGCGTGCTGCCTTCAGCGCCAGCTGGTTGACCTTCTCCAGCTGTCCTTCCGACATGCCGGCTTCGACGTGCTCGCGCTGGTAGTCGGCGATGATGTTCGCGGCGTTCGGGTGCAAACCCTGACCGAACAGGGCCGTCATCTGCTGCTCGGACACCTGCCCGGCCAACCCCAAGTCGGTCAGTCCCGAACCCATCCAGATCCCCGGTGGATTGCCGGTCTCGGTGTAATACCTCGCTGCGGCCTTGCCCCGTTCAGGACTGGTGTCTCCTGCGGCTACCTGCCTGGTCAGGTAGGTGTAGCCGTCGCCAGCGGTGATCTTGTGGATCGTCATCACGACCGGATCACCGTCCTTCGCGGGCGGCTGCGTCGGCTAGTCCCGCGTAGCGAACCCATGCTCAGATTGTCTGCAAAAGGTGTGTTAGCAGAAATATAGGGCATTCTGTTCACGTGGGCTAACGCCGCGATGTCTATGCACTGGTTAGAGATAGTTTGCACGTGATCTTGCGCAGGTCAGATTGATCTTGCGCCAACGGTGTGGGATCGCATGGCCGAGGCAGGGGGTCGGCTGACGACTTCCGCCATGAGCTCGGCGGGGTACGTGCCGAGGCAGACTCCCCGTCTCGAACCGGGCGGCTTTCGGGCGCACATTTGTGCGGCGCTTGATCTGATGAACCACGAGCCGGGCACTTCAGTCCGGAGCTGTCCTGTCAGGTTTGTCAGGGCGGGTCGAAGAGACGCGCCGAAGGACCGAGTAGTCTCGACCGCACCATGGCGAAGAAGCCCTCCCCGCTCCGGAACCGGCTGGCGCGGCATCAGGCCGACCGGCACTCTAGCGTGTACACCGCGCTGCTGGCCCCGACCGTCGAAGACCGGTCGCTCTTCGACGTCGCCTGGGACGCCCTGAGGCGATCCGATCTATTCGACATCGCCAACGCCGATGCCCTAGCCGAGCGGTTCACCTGGCTACCCGCCTTCGACTCGACCGCCGCCACCGGCTGGATCGCCGGAATCCTCAGCGGCTCGCTGGCCTACCCGGCAGCCACCGACCCGCTGTCCGATCCCAAGCTGTGCGCTCTTGAGGCCGACGTGATCGCGGCGCTCGGGCCGGAGGCGCGGTGGCACGCCAACGGCGACCATCCGCTGCCCGGCTTCGTCCCTGCCGGGAAGTCGCAGGGTTGGCGGCCGATCACCACAGCGACCTTCGATCGCGCGGTCGTCGCACGGGGGAGCGGAGTCGATCTCGTGCTGGCGTGCACGGACGAGGACTGAACGACGCGGTCACAGTGCCGTCGGCAGACCAGCCCCGCATGCGCGGGGACCGCGACTGGGTCTGGAGGCTCCAGGCGTGCGTGCAGGGACCAGCCCCGTATGCGCGGGGACCGCACTGCCTGACCTGCCGACCTACCTGAACGCAGTGCAGCAATCCTTGGGTTTGAAAGAATCCGACATAAATGTCATTCGGGCCATTCCGCGCCCTCCTGAACCTTGCGCCGTTGAGCCGCCTTACACCAAGCGGTCTTGGTGGTTGACGGTGCTGCGGTGGGTAGTTCCGCACCCTCGCGGATGAGTGTATGCCGTTGCGGTCGAGGGCTTGGAAGGCGAGTCTATTGACGACGACGCCCACCACTGAATGTCTCCACGCTGCGGGGGGGGAGGATGGCCAGAGGACGGGTTCGAGCTTTCGATGCGGCCCGCTGGGCGGACCCCGGCCGGGGCTACCGGGCCGCGTTCGACCTGTGGCGGGGGCCGTTCCTGGCCGACGTGGTCGCCGAGGGCTGGCTGGCCGACGAGGCCAGCCGGTTCGACGAGCTGCGCTGCCGTACCGCCGAGGGCTGGATCGGTGCCGAGCTGCGGCTGGGCCGCCAGGACGAGGTGATCCCTGTGGACGATCGCGTAATTCCCGAGGCTCACGATCACGTAATTCCCTGGGCGTCCAAGGGATCTAGGCTTGCGGGGAGGCCGCGGTGAGGCGTTCGGTGAGGTGGTTCGCGAAGAGCTGGTACTCCGCTGCGATGGGGATCGTCGCGTCGTTCCCGTAGGCGGCCAATCCGTCGGCGAGACGGTCACGGGCCTCTTGGAGCTCACCACGGAGCAGGTGCAGGGCCGGGATGAGCAGGTTCTTGCGGTCGGGGTTGGCGACGAAATGCGTCGTGCGCAGTGCCGCCAGCAGGGCGTCGGAATCGGCGTAGCGGCGCGCGAACGGCAAACCGTAGGCATCGACCAGGTCTCGAAGGCGGCCGGCCGCCGGCTCAGCTTGCTCTGAGGTGGCGATTTCGAGCTGCAGGAAACGGTTCTCCGGCGTGAGGTAACCGACCGGGCGGCTCAAGGTGCCGGTGGTGGGCGGGGTCCCGAGGAGTTCGGCGACGAGTTGTTCCAGCGGCTCGTAGTGCAGGCCGACGACCGGGTTCACCTGCAGCGGCAGTGCTCGGGTGGCCTTGTTCAGTCCGAGCCAGGCATGGAAGCCGTCGCCGAGATCCAGGGTGTAGATGTCGCCGCTGCGTTTGCGCCATCCGGCCGCGGTCATCCGGTCTTTGGCTGCGGCACGGAAGGCGCTGATCAGGTCACGCATCATCGGGCCAGAGTATGCGGCGCCCGATGATCGCCCGTGACCGGTTGCCCTACTTGATCGTGGGCTCCTCCGCCTTGGCGGCGGGGTTCTTCGGTCGCTTGTTCGGCCGGTAGCTGGGGCCGTTCATGATGACCTGGTGACTGGTGTTGATCAGTCTGTCCAGGAGTGACTCGGCGACGACCGGGTTCGGGAACAGCGGATACCAGTCGGATGGTGCCCTGTTGCTCGTGACGATCAGGCTCCTGCCCTGGCGTTCGCTGACCAGCTCGTAGAGGTCGTCGGCCTGGGGCGCGGTCATCTGGCGCATCGCGAAGTCGTCGAGGATGAGCACGTCGGGACGGACCAGCTCACGGACCCGCTTATCCCAGGTGCGGTCGGCATGCCCGCCGGCCAGGTCGGCCAGGACGCGGCTGGTCTTCGCGAACCGGACGTTCGCGCCCTGGCGGACGGCCAGGTGCCCGAGTCCCTGGGCGACGTGCGTCTTCCCGACGCCGACCGGCCCGAACAGGATGACGGACTCTCCGGCATGCAGCCAGCGCAGCGCCGACAGGTCGCGGATCTGGGCGGCGGGCAGTTTGGAGGAGGCCGTGAAATCGAACTCCTCCAGCGTGACCTGCTGCTCGAACCGGGCTCGTTGCAGACGGCGCTGGAAGGCGACCGTCTCCCGACGGGTGATCTCGTCCTGGCAGAGGACCTGGAGGAACTCCAGGTGGCCGAGCTCGCCGCCGTGGGCCTGCATCAGCCGGGCGTCCAGAGTGTCCAGCATGCCGGACAGACGCAGGGCCTTGAGGGATTCGCGCAGGGCGTTGTTGACCGGGTTCATCGGGCACCGCCTTCGTCGTCGTCGGGGACCTCGGGGTGAGCGGCGTCGTTCGTCGGGTCCGGTGCCGCGGCGGCCGCGAACAGTCCGGCCGGGCCGTGCAGGAACGCCGCGGCCCCGGCGTCCCCGGTCTCCGGTTCCGGTTCGGTCTCGGTGCCGGCGATCAGGATTCCCTTGACGGTGCGATACGACGGGTCGCCGACGGCGATGGCCTTGGCGCAGGCGGCCTCCAGGCGCTGGTCACCGTACTTCTTGCGCAGGCCGACCACGCCTTGGGCGGCGCGCAGCCGGTAGAGGGCGTTGACCTCCAGCAGCCCGTCGATGACGTGGCCGCAGGCCTCGCCGACCGCGGCGGCCTGGGTGCGGCACCAGACCGGGGTCCGCATCTGGAAGGCGATCTTCTCCGGCGGGTAGTCGTTCTTGTCGGTGCGTTTGCCCTGCTCAAGTGCGGTGTGGGTCTTGACCATGTCGCCGTCCAGAAACACCTGGACCATCGTGGCCGTCGAGCGGACGTCGACGCGGCGGCCGATCAGCGCCCACGGCACCGAATACAGGGTGCGGCCCACGCGGATGTGGATGTCCGGGCCCACGACGGCGGTCGACCAGCGGGCCAGCGTGAACGGCGTCTCCGGCAGCGGCAGCAGCGTCTCGGCCTCGACGGCGGCGAACACCTGGGCCGGACCCGCTCCGCCCAGCGGCCGGCACTGCCGGCGCCCGGCCACTACTTGGGCCCACTCGATCGCCTCGGCCTGCATGTGCTCCAGCGAGACGAACTCCCGCCCGGCCCAGAAGGAGTCCCTGATATAAGGCATTTGACGTTCGACTCTTGGCTTGTCCTTGGGATGCAGAGCCCGAGCGGGATCCACCAGGGTCCCGTAGTGCCTGGCCAGCTCCGCATACGCCTTGTTGATCTTCGGGTCGTAGAGGTCGGGCTTGTCCACGCCGGTCTTCAGGTTGTCCGGCACCAGCCGGCGCGGGACACCGCCGAAGTAGTCGAACGCGGCGACGTGCGACTCGGTCCAGGAGTGCTGGTCCATGCTGACCACCGGACGGACGAACATGTGCCGCGAGCACGGCAGCACCATCACGAACGCCCAGATCCGGTGGCGCTTGCCGGAGCGCGGGTTCGTCCACTGGCCGAGGAACCCGTAGTCGATCTGCGCTTCCGAGCCCGGCTCGACCTCATCGAGCAGCACGGTGACCCGTGAGCGCTCCGACTGCTCGGGCATCGTGGCCCGCACCCAGCGCCGGAACGTCGCGACCGGCGCCGTCAGACCGTGCTCGTCCCGCAGCCGCTGATGGATCGTGGACATGTTCACCGTCCCCAGCAGCTCTTTGACGAACTCCCGGTGCGGGTCGATCTCACCCCAGGTGATCTGCCGCAGCCGCCGGTCGCTCATCTCCGGGAACCAGCTCTTGATCAGCTTGGACCAGTCCTCCTCGCTCATCGGCGGCCCGCCCGGCACGGTCCCGGACCGCTCGGCCGGCACGAGGTACTTCCTGACGGTCTTCGCATCCACACCCAGCGACATCGCCACTTCCGTCTTCGAGCGGCCCGCATACCAGTGAACGAAGATCTCCATGATGTCGACCACAGTGGACGTCCTCCTTCCCATCCAGCTGCCCATCGGTCCGTCGAACCGTGAGTGCAGGGGGATGAAGAACGCGTACTTCGCGACCCCGTCCCTCCCGACCCGAGGCCGTGCTACCTAGGGGACCGAAGAACGAGCGCTACGAAGTATGACAAACCACTGAAACCACCCGCAGGCGGGAACGCAGCCCGTCGAAGACCGATAGACGTCAGACCTCGACCCCGCAGGGACGAACGACGCCGACCTGGGGAATTACGTGATCGCGATCATGAGATCGTGCGGATTTTCGTGATCGCCCACACTCGCGGCCTTCCTCATCCAGGAGGGGCTGTGGCCGCAGGCCGCCGCCCTGCACGGCGCCGCGGCACAGGCCGCGCACCGCGGCGGCGACCGCCGGGGCGAGGCCGACGCCCTCTGGGACCTGGGCCGTGTCTGCCACATGATGGGCGATTACTCGGCCGCGACCGATCTCTATGAGCGGTCGCTGACGATCTACCGGGACCTCGGTGACCACCAGGGCGAGGCCAACGCCCTCAACAACATGGCCCGGGCACGGTTCCACACCGGCGACTTCCCGGGCGCGGCTGGCATGCACGAGCAGGCCCTGGCACTGTTCGAGCGACTCGGCGACCGCCGCGGCCAGGCCAGCGCGGTCTTCGAGATCGGCCGCGTCCACCGCATGCGCGGCGAGTACCCGGCCGCGGCCGGCATGCACGACCGCGCGCTGGCGATCTACCTGGAGCTCGGCGACGGCCTGGGCGAGGCCAACACCCTCAACGACATGGCCCGCGCACACCATACGATCGGCGACCTCCCGGCGGCGGCCCGGCTGCACGAGCGGGCCCTGGCGATCTTCCAGGAGATCGGCAACCGCCACGGCGAGGCCAGTGCCCTGTCCGGCTTGGGGCCATCAGCCTGGCGGCCGAGGACTACCCGGCCGCCGCCGACCTCCACGAACAGGTCCTGGCGCTGTGCCGGGAGCTCGGCACCCCGCACGGCGAGGCGATCGCCCTCTACGACCTGGGCCGCCTCCGCCTGGCCACTGGCGACACGGCGGCCGCGGCCGACCTCCACGAACAGTCGCTGGCCCTCATCCGAGTGGTGGGGGACCGGCAGGGCGAGGCGGAGATCCTCAACAGCCTCGCCGGCATCCTCGCGGGCACCGCGAGACCGCACGAGGCGCTGCCCCTGTACCGCCAGGCGCTCCGACTCGCCCGTGAGGTCCGCAGCTTCATCTACGAGGCGCAGGCCCCCGAGGGCGCAGCCCGCTGCGAGATCCGTGCCGGCGCCGGCCCCGCCGCACTGGCCGGGTTCCGGGAGGCGATCGCCATCTACCGCCGCATCGGCGCTCCGGAGGAGGAGGCGGCCAGGGTCTACCTGGCCGAGGCGGAGACGGCGTGAGGCTGCGTGCACGGGGGCGCAGCAACTTGGCGTCGCCGCCGTGCATCGAGGCCAGATCAAGGCCTTGGAACCAGACCAAGCCAAGGCCGCGTCGAGCAGATGTTTTCGATGGCCAGCGGCCCACCGGTACCGTGACCGCGACCAGCACCTCGGTGACGGTGTTCGCCGCAGCCAGGATCCTGCCGATCGTCGGCATCGACTCGGTTGCCATGACGGCCGACGCGACCGCCAGGCCTGAAACCGCTGTACTCAGCCTGTAGCGGCGAAGAAGGGGGAACGGGAAGGAGAGCACCGGTTGTGAGCACGCTGTTGGCTGTAGTCCGGTTCGTTCGGGCCTTGGCGTCGGCGGTGGGGACAGTGGCACTACTTCGGTCGGCCGTTGCCGGACCACCTGCCCGGATACCGCGACGTCACGGCGTGGCGTCGATTGGTATCTGTTGTTCCCCAACCCCGTCGTCGCCGAGTCCCTCCTGGACAGAGTGATCAACAACAGTCATCAGGTCATCATGAACGGCCCCAGCTGCCGGCCGAACAAGCGCTCCAAGAGCGCGATCAGGGAAGGCTCGCCCAAGGCCAGTTAGACACGCCGCATCGATGCTCTCGTCGGCACACTACCCGACGAGAGCTCTCACTCAACGACTTGAGCCTCCGGTCCGCCGACCAGCTCGAAGTCGACCATGAACTTGCCGTGCTCGGCAGGGACGACGCGATAGCTGAAACGGCGACCAGGCAGCGTCTCAATGCCGACCTTGAACTTCCGAGCGAGGACGTCGGCAAGCTCGCGATGCTTGTCGTTCGGATCGTCAACGGCATGCGCATGCGCGAAGGCCCTCCGCACTGCGGTGACGACGTACTCAACCCGGCGGCCATCGCTGAGATCCGGCTCATAGCCGTCGTGGTCACAGCTCACCACCTGAGCAAGAACCTCACCCGGACTGGCGTTCGGACGATCGCTCATAGGCCGCCATGCTAGCCGGGGCCGGCCCATTACGTGACGCGAGCCCAGGAGAATAACGAGACGGTTCACAGCCAGCGGGCTACCCGTTCGCCTGCGAATGTGGTGAGCGCGGATGTCACAGTCTGGTCGAGTTGCCTCTGGACGACTTCGCCACCGTTGCTGCCGTGCTTGCGCCAGGCCACTGACGAAGCGTTTCGCGGCGAACATACGAGGCGGCTCGTCGCCGTTGGTTGACGATCACGCATTGAGTGGTTTGATCAACTCCACGTCGATCGGCGCTATGCTGCATTCGATCTTGCCCGGGTCACGGTGACCTTGCATCAAGGGGTGGGGTTGCCGGTCATGTCGCGCGTGTTGAGCGTCGTGCCTGGAAGAGTTACGAGCTCTCCGGCGGTGGGGTTCGAGGTCGGATACATCGAGCCGTCAGGTGAGGAACTGCGTCGGCCGCTGGCTGACGCGTGGGCGGTGTGGTTCGAGAATGCGGTGCCGGTTCGCGAGTTCAAGTCCTATAGACCGTCCGGCACAGGGTTTCGCGGGCTACGGATCGCTGCCCCGCTTGTCGCCTACATCAGAAGAGCTCGGGTCCGGACTGCCCTCACCCAATCGAGCGAAGTGCAGAGAACGTACTGGTAGCTGCGGCGAGGTTGACCTGTCTCAGACGAGTTCGATCTCGATGGCCAGGACGCCGAGGGCTTCCTTCTCCGGGCCGTAGATCCGGCGGATGTTGGCGAGTTGTTGCTCGCGCGGGCTGTCAGGGTTGACCCGCGCCGGGCCCTCGGTGTCGAGCATCTGCTCGAAGGAGGTGTAGCGGGCGACGCGCTTGACGCGCGTCAGGGCGTCGTCGGTGCCGCAGATGAAGCGGATGTGGTCGCCGGCGGCCAGGCTGCGCAGGTTGGGGTACTGGACCCGGACCTCGATGGTCTTGCGGCCGGATGCGACCAGGTCGAAGTAGCGGCGGTAAAGGTTCATCTCGCGGGCGCGCACGCCGGTCTCGGTGTCGGGGCGGGCGTTCATTAGGCGGTCGATCTCCAGGGTCGTGTATGAGCGGTAGAAGTGTTTGGGGTCCGACAGCATGCGACCCACCAGCCAGACCATCGCGTCGACGTAGTCGTCCACGGCGCCGGTCCAGGCGGTCGCGTCCAGCATCCAGGGCCGGGCGCCGGGCGGGGGAGCCATCCGGCCTTCCCGAATGAGGGACTTGGACAGTTTGGCACCGGTGTCAGTCAGCACCATGGGGGTGAATACGCGCGGCGGCGGGGTGAGGCCGGGCAGTTGGGTGAAGGCTTCGTCGACGAGTTGGCAACCGAACGCCCAGTCGCCACCTTTGATCATCACAGATAGCGTCACAGCGTCGCGGGCTGCCACACGCTCCTTGACGAGGTTCCGGTACAGGGTGGCCAGGTCCAGGTAGGCATGGCTGTCCGGGGTGATCGTGACCTTGTAGTCGCCGTGGTCGATGCAGACCGCTGCGAAATCGGCGCCGCCGGAGCCGGCGGTGACCAGACGGGTGCGCTCAGCGCGCTTCTCGGCCCAGCCGCATCCCGGGCACGGGAAGCGCAGATGGACTTGGCCGTGGGAGGGGGCCAGCGGCCAGCGGATCGTCTCCAGATGACCCAGCGTCGCCAGGAACTCGTACCGGAACACAGGGTCGGCTTGCTGGGCGGTGTAGGTCTCGACTTCGTAGTCCACTCCGGTGGCGTCGGCCAAGGAGTCGAAGAACGCCCGGTAGTACTGGTCGATCAGGCCGTCGACGGCGGCCGCGCCCAGGGCATGGTGGTAGGTCTGCTGGTAGGCATGGTGCGTCTCAGGGTCCAACACCACGTCGTAGGGGGCGTTGTCCAGCGCGCCGAAGCGGACTATCGCATCGACGTTGAAGGTGCGCTTGGCAGCTTTGGCCAGTAGAAATGCGGCGGTCTGCACCAGGGAGGTGCCCAGGTGCGGGGCGCCGTTGATCTGAGTGCCCACACAGAAGGCGACCCGCTCGGGCCGGGACGCCTGGAGGCGAGGCCGGATCATGTCGATGCTGCGCAGCATCGCGTTGGCCAGGACGTTGTTCGGGCTGACGATCTCCACGGTCTGTTCGAGGGCCATGAGCGTTCTCCTGCGCTGCTAGGCGGTGGGCGCGGACACGTTGGCGAGGATCTGATCGACGCGCTTGGCGGGGTCGTCAGCCGGGATGAAGATCGGGCGATATCCGGTGTCGTAGTAGCCCTGGACGATCAGTTCGTGGACACGGCGGATCTCCCGGTCCTGCGCGAACACCAGGTCGTCCTCGCCCGCGAAGGTGTCCAGCGGGTCCAGGACGAACACGGCGTCGTAGCGGTAGATCCTTGCGGCCTCCTCCAGCTCCGGATAAGGGGACAGGCCGAAGAAGGCGTCCCAGCCGTAGCCGTCGGGGATGCCGCGGTTGTAGAACCGCAGGCCGTGCTTGTGGGCGGCGTATTCCTGCACGAACGCTGCCAGGACCTCACGCGAGTACTCGCGACGGTCTCCAACCTGCAGGTGGCGGCCAAGGCGCTCGCGGTGCGCGCGGTAGATCTCGCGGGCCGGTTCGCCCTCGGTGGCCGGAATGGCGCGGTCGGCGAAATCGCTGAGGACAGCCTCCTTGCCGGCGGATGGCCCGCCGGTGATGACATAGCGGCGAGGTGGTCCGGACGGGTCGATCAATGCGGCTAGGTCCATCAGGACACTCCTTGTTCGGCAGGGGCCGCGGAGGCGGCTAGTTCGGTACACCAGGCGTCCGCTGCCGTGGCGGCAGGGCTGGTTTGGACGGCGGCCCAGAACAGCTCGGGCTGTTCGGATTGGGCGGCGCCTGCCGCAAGTGCGGCGGCGAGATCGTCGCTCACGGCGGGGTACCAGCCGGCCAGCAGCGCCAACTCCTCGGGCTCGGTTGGTGGGTCGGCCCCGAGCACACTCGGACCGTAGGCGGTCACGTATGCGGCGGCTGCGCGCAGGGTTTGGGCCAGCCGCCACAAGGCAGTGCGGGCAGCGTCGGTCGCCTGCGTGGAGTCCGGCCCGCCGGTTCCGGAGGCCACGGCGGCGGCGAGCAGGGCGGCTCGGAGCGCGTAGACGCCGGACCAGAGCGAGGAGAGCGCCTGTTCGTGCTCGGCGGCCTCCCAGGCGAACACATCGGCCGGCAGCCGTAGAGGTCTGCGAGCTTGGCCAAGAGCCGGCGGGATCGCGCGGCTGCGCAAGTCCTCGCTGTCGGCGTTCAGCAGGTCCGCGAGCCGTTCGCAGATCTCCGGCTCGACGCGCTTTCGGAAGTGATGGACCTCGTAGTCGGCCGACGCCGCGGCCTTCTCCCGCCGCTCGGTCAATGTCAGCCCGCTGGTCTCGGGGGCGGCGCCGAACAGCATGCGGGCCGGGACAGCGAGTCGGTGATGGCTGAAACGCGCGAGCTGCCAACGCAGCAACGAGTCCAGGGCCCGTAGCCGGCTGGCCGGGTCGTCCGGCCACGCGGCGCGCGCTACGACGCCGCGTAGGTCCAGCAGGACCGGATCGACTGAGGCGTAGTCCGACAACGGAAGCCCGGCCCGCAGCAGATCACGTAGGACCGCACCCGAAGCGCTCGGCGCGGCCACGGCTAGCGTCTCGTGATCGTGAAGAAGCTGGTCATGGCATTAGTTAACCACTGATGCCCAGTATATGCCCAGCGGAAGCAGTGACTCGGATCGCCGATGCGTTAGCTGAGGTGCGTCCAGGTGGCCGTCTCTGTGGCGCCCGCTTACGGTAGTGAACATGGCACGACGAACTGGAGCTTCAGCGCGGACTCTGGCGCTGACCAAAGCGCAGGAAGCGGTGGCTCAGCGAGATGCAGAGCGCATCAAACGGGAGAAGCAGGTCGAAGCGGCTCTGGCTGACTTCTATCAGGCGCAAGGCGAAGTGGAGCGGATACACGTGACTGCCGAAGTAGCAGCGGTGCCGTTCGAAGCCATTATTTGTGAGTCTGTCCGCTCACTGGATCGCCTGGGCGAGACCAGGCCGGGTATCGCCGGGCTGACTGGTCTTCCATTGTCTCGGGTGCGTGACTGCCTTTCCGGTGTCGCTTCGAATGCGCCAGTTGTCTCCTGTGTGGATGAGCCTGACCGGCGCGGGCACCCAGTGGCAGACGCTGCCGCCCTCGGAGAACAAGCGCCCGCCACCATGCCAGTCGTTCGGTCCGGAGCAGACTGAGCCTCCGCGCTGGGTCAGGACGCGGAGCTGCTTGAGCTGTGTCAGTCCAACTTCGATGTGCTTGTCGGAACTGGCGACCTGTCGGGCGTACCACTTCCGCCCAAGCGGGGCAGTGCCTGCACCACATAGCGCCGGGCCGCCCCTCGTGACAGTGGCGCAGGAAGTGATGCTGCGGCCTGATAGGCAGCTGCGTTCCGCTCGCGCTCGTCTTCGGAGAACAGGCGCAGGTCGCCGGACTGCATCTGATCCTTCAGAGCTGCTTCGAAAGCGACGCGCTTCGGTCCGGGGCCTCGACCGCGTCGAAACGCGTGCGTGGCAGGCGTCTTAGCGTGTGGGTTGGCCATGGCGTCCCCTTCGGGCTGCTCCGCATGCTCTTCCATCTTCGAAGCGGCGCGTTGCGAGTCATCCCCGGCAGCCGGCACGGCGAGGGCGCCTTCAGCCTCATACCGGAGCGAACCGCGCTGCTTGCTCCACATCCGGCCTGGAAAGTTGATCCACAACGTGGACGTGCGCCACATGCTGCGCCGCGCCTCGTCGGGTGCCAGGACACTGCGGATGTTGGCGAGCAGGTGCTCCAGAAACACGGCGTACATCACGGGCGGAACAGCTGCGACCAGATACCCGCCGGGCGAGCGAGACGGAGTGTTCAGCAGATTCATCGCAACGCTCGCCGTGATGCACCCGAGTAGCGAGATCCTGGTGGCGGTGCTGGTGCGGCACTGGACTGTCTCGTAGAGGCGGAGGAGGGAAACACCTGCCGTCCCGGCGTCCAGGAGCAGAGCCCAGATCTTCGCCTCCGTCCGCAGGTTGCCGTTGTGGGCCAGGACGTACCCGACCTGCGCGTGGTACGACAGCCATGCGGAAGCGCACGCGAGCGCGAACAGCATGGTTCCGGCCAGCGCCAGCAGCCCGTGAGCAAGCCAGTTTGGTGGGGGAGTGGTGCCGGACGCGCGCGTGGCCGCCGCGGATGATGGTCCGTCCGGGCATGCAGGCCACGCCGTATTCTGGTGAGACATCAGGGGTGCCTTCCTCTGATCAGGCCCCGATGGGATCCGCCAAGATCTTCACCGTCGGGGCCGTTTGATTTCTGCGCTCAGTGGTCGGCTGCTGCCTCGCGCTTATCGAGGAACTCCAGCCAGGACGCCAACAGCTCTGATTCGGTCGTGCCGTGCAGCGCGCTTCGGTGCCGGGCGAGGCCGGCGACCGCAATTCGGATCAGCATGCCGACGGTGATCTGATCGCTCACTCTGTTCCGGGCTCCGTCTAGGCCGTTGACCAGGTCGCTGAGTCCTGGTTCAAGGGTGCCCAACGGCGCGGCAATGCCCAGGAACTCGCGCCACGAGGCGAGTAGTTGCACTTCGTTGTCGCCGTGTAGTTGGTTGCCGTGCTCGACGAGGCCGTCGATAGCGACTCGTAGCACCGTGTTGGCGGTGATCCTTTCACCCTTGACGCTGCGAGCGTCGTGCAGCTCGCGAGCCAGGTGGTCCAGCGCAGTCTGCTGATCGGGGCGGATCAGCGCCTGTTTTGGCCGAGTCTTGGGCCGTGCATCCGAACCCTGCGGAGCATCACGGTCAAGGGGCGTCATCGGGTACCTTCCGGCTGGGATCGAGTCAGGGGCCAGCGTGTCCTACCTTTCTAGCCTGCTATCAGCCCATATCCAAAGAGATTCACTCTTTTGGACCTCTAAAACTCTAAGAGTTCTGAGTTATGGTGAATCTTGGAAGCGCGAGAGGGGGCCGGGTTGGCGCCCGACCCCCTCGCTACACGCTCGACTCGGTGTTACCGCACCGGCCGGGCCAGGACCCCTACACAGGAGGGAATCCAGTGACTCATTTTGCCATTCCTGACGACGAGTTCCTGTCCTTGGAGGACGAGGATGAGTTCGTCCCCATCCTCGACGACGGCGACATGACGCTCTCCGACGGCTTCGCGCCGCTCGGGCTATCGCTGGTCCCGAAGGAGCTCACGTTCACCATCGTGATCTTCGCTTTCGCCGCCGGCGTCGATACCGCGCGGTGGTGGAGCCGGTGAGCGACTGGCACTGACGCTTCACCCTCACATCACCTCGGGCTGAGTTGGCGCTCGGCTCGATCAAGGAATCGCTCGGTTTGGTGTTACCGCACCGGCCGGGCCAGGACACCCCTACACAGGAGGACTCCATGTCTCAGTTCGTCATGTCCCGGCGCGAGTTTGCTGGAGTCGTGGTCGGCATGGTCACGGCAAGCATCCCTGAAGACCCAGACCAGCCGCGTCGCGTCGTCGCTCTCGGGCGGATCTCGCGCAACGGCGGCCGGGTCGCGATCTCCGGCCACCTGGTCGGTCAGTATGTCGCTCCGGCTGAGGCTGGGCGGTGACGGCCATGTTTGACCTCGACGAAAGCAGCCTTGCCCTGGCCTGTATGACCGACGCCTTGTTCTGCTCTGATGTTGAATCGGGTGCCGCTCTCACGATCACTCAGGTGGCGCGAGCCATCAGTGAGGCGCTGAGAGTGCACCGGGACTGGAACGGGTTGACCCGGGCAGTCCGCACGGCGTTCGCGAATGAGCCTGCCGAAGCAGCCTGTCGCGAAGAGTGGTGCCGCCGGGTCGCCGAAAGAGCACTGAACTGGGCGGACATCGCCCTGGATTGCGGCGACTCCCTGGTCTAGCGCCGCTCTCTCCTCGGTAAATCCAGCGCTGGCCGCAAGCCAGGCCCTGTCCGTGAGGGCACGGCTTGCGGTCGGCGCCGGTACCGAGCAGTGCCTGTGTTCATGGGAGCGCCACAAGTTGCCGCGTGTTAGCTGAGGACTGATCATTGTGTTAGCTGTAACGAACAGAATCGATCCGGATGGCCGTTGCCGTTCATTTGGGTCTAGCCGCTGGGGTCTCCGCATTCGTGACTCGGAACCGCTCCGGCCCTGCAACGAGGAAACAACCGTGCCACGCATAGAGCTGCTCTCCCTCAAGCAACTGCTGGCCGAACTCGGCGACGACGAAGAGAATCCGCTGCCCAAGTCCACGTACTACGACTGGGACGCGAGAGGGGTGGCGCCGAGGAGCTTCAAACTGCCCAACGGCAGACTGCGCTTCCGCCGAACTGAGGTGGACCGCTGGATTGAGCAGCGGGAGGCGGCATCTTGAACGCCGAGGCCACCTTCAAAGTCCGCATCTGGGAGATCCGCGAGTTCAAGGGCGCCCGGGGAAAATCAACCTATGAGTGCCGTTGGTTCCTCGGCGACGAAACGAAGCCGCGTCGCGAGCAGTTCAAGAGCAAGCGGGCGGCCAGCAGCCACCAGTCGATGCTGATCGCGGCTCAGCGGAGCGGCGAGGCGTTCGCCTTCATCACGGGCCTGCCCGTATCGCATCTCACGACGATTGCTGCGCTGACCCCGCCGGCGGTCGAGATGCGCACGGCTCTCGACCTGGCGACGGCGTTCGTCGACCGTAAGTGGAAGGACGCTGCGGCGACCTACCGAGTCGACATCGCGAAGACCATGACGGCGTTCACGGTCGCGATGTTGGATGACGTACTCCCGGCGCGCTTCAACGGGCAACAACTGCGCTCAGCGCTGCGCATCTGGCAGTTCGCCGTGAACCATCGCGCGGGCATGCCGGACGACATGGCGGAGATTGTGTCGTGGATTGCCGGTCATACCCGGCTGGTGAACGTTCTGGACGACGCGGACATCTTCGAGACCGTCTTCTCCAAGGTGACCAGCAAGCTCGACGGAACGCCGATGGCGGAGTCGTCCTACAAGCGATACCGCACCATCCTGAAGAGCTTTCTCAACTACTGCGTCAGACTCCAGCAGCTGAGGAAGAACCCGTTGGACAACATGGAGATCACCGACACCAAGGCCAATCGCGCGACGACCGCGATCGTCCCCATCGATCGCCGCCGTCTGGCTGACAACGCGCTGGCCGAGTCGCTGCTTGCTGCGGTGGTGCGTACGAGCCGCAACGGGGAGGCGCAGTCCTTGGCGATGGAGGTCATGTATCGCGCCGGGCTCCGGCCGGAAGAAGTCGTGGCGTTACTGGCCGAGAACTTCGTCCCGCCCAAGCAGCGGGGCGGCTGGGGGAGTCTCGTCTTCGAGGAGTCCTCGCCCGAGACGGACAAGCGGTGGACCGATGACGGCACACGTCGCGAACGCCGCCAGCTCAAGCACCGTGGGAAGAAGACCACCCGCACGGTGCCGGCCCATCCGGTCCTGGCGGCGAAGCTCGTTGCCTACATCGAGGGCAGGAAGCTCAAGGGCAAGGCCCGACTGTTCAGCGGACAGCGGGGTGGCGAGCTGAACTACCGGGTGTTCGACAAGTCGCTCAAGCGTGCCCGCGAGGCGGTGATGTCGGCGGAACAGATCGATTCGGTGCTCGCGCGGACTCTGTACGACTGGCGGCACCTGTGCTTGACCAACTGGCTAAACCGCGGGGTCCCGCCGGCGAACGTCGCCATGTGGGCGGGAAACAGCGTACCCGTGCTGCTGGCGATCTACGTGAACGTCGTAGACAACGAAGAGCTTCTGTTGCGGCGGCTGGAGGGCATGTACGATGACACGCCTCCGGCAGCAGGTTGATCCAAATATGCGGTGACCAGGTGCTCAAGGCCGATCGGGGATGGCTGAGGGCTGTCGTGGCGACTCTGTTGGTCGAGGTTTGCAGCTGATCAGGTTGAGTCGCCTTCCTGGCGAAACACCCGCAGACGCTAGAGCTTGTCCGGTCGGTCTTGTGACGTGACGTAGCTTGGTTCGTTGTTCAGGTCATGGGGCGGGGTGATCTGACTGACGAGGTGCGGTTGCGGTTGTTCCCGCGGTGGCTTCACCTGCAAGATCCATCTGAGTGCCGACGGCCGGGGTGCCGCTGGCTGCGCCGGCGCGGGATCCGGCACACCATCCCGGAGAAGTCCGACAGCCAAGCCGCCCGCCTGCGCAAGGGATCGCGCGGTGGACGGCCACCGGGCTTCGACAAACAGTGCTACGGCAAGCGCAACAGCATCGAACAAGCCATCAACAAGCTGAAGCAGTTCCGTGCCGGCGCCACCCGCTACGACAAACGCAGCTACGTCTTCCTCGGCACCGTCCACCGTCACCACGGCGGCCCTCGTCATTGGGCTCCGTACATGATCGACCGGACAAGCTCTACGGGACATCCCTCGTTCTGCCGCACCGCTTCTGTGCGCCGTCGCCGCGGTCGTGGTTCCTGCCTTACGTCCGCATCTCGATGCGGACGTCGTCACCGAGCATCGTTACATCCTGGATCTTGAGCCGCAGGATGTCCTCGATCGAGGTCAGCCCGAGATTCGCCAGGACCGGGACTCCGGACGAACCCAGGAGGGCAGGTGCCACGTAAGCCAGGACCCGATCCACCAGCCCGGCGGTGACGAAGGAGGCTGCCAAAGTCGACCCGCCTTCCAGCAGCAGGCTGCGCACGCCTCGTGCGTAGAGCTGGTCGAGCAGCTCGCCGACGTCGATCCGGCCGTCGTTCAGCAAGGGAAGCCGAAGCTGTTCGG
>NZ_JAAFYZ010000200.1 GCF_018274385.1 Catenulispora pinistramenti
GGCCTGCGGGTCTTCACAATCCGTCACCCTGACATGACCAGGTCGGTGATTCGCTTTCCTACCCATGTGGGCCATGGCGCAATCCTCCTATCGGGTCAGAAAGTCGCGATCTTCTTCACCCGATCAGCGCATCATTTGACAGACTGCCCCCGCCGCGCCCCGCCCGGGGCCTACCCTTGGGCAATGGACCAGGCTCACGAAGTGCCGGTCGCCAGCGACTCGGCCCCGGCGTCACACCCGACGGATCAGTACGCGCACGTCCTGGACGTCGCGGGGCACCTCGAGCCCGAGCTGGTCCTCTTCCGCCGGGACCTGCACGCCAACCCGGAGCTGAGCCGCGGCGAGTTCCGGACCACCGCGGCCATCGCCGCCCGTCTGGAGCGGGCCGGGCTCGCGCCGCGGGTCCGCTCGGCGGGCTCCGGTCTGGTGTGCGACATCGTGCCGTCGGGTTGTACCGACCCAGGCCGCAAGGGCCCAGGCAGCGAGCGGCTGCCCTTCCTGGCCTTCCGGGCCGACATCGACGCGCTGCCGGTCGAGGAGGTCAACGACCTCGACTTCCGGTCCCGGGTGCCCGGGGTGATGCACGCCTGCGGGCACGACATCCACACCGCCGTGGTCCTCGGCGCCGGGCTGACGCTGGCCGAGCTGGCCCGGCAGGGCCGGCTGGAGCGCCCGGTGCGGCTGATCTTCCAGCCCGCCGAGGAGGTCATGCCCGGCGGGGCGCTGGACCTGGTGGCCGAGGGCGCGCTGGCCGGGGTCAGCAAGATCCTCTCCGTCCACTGCGATCCGAAGCTGGACGTCGGCCACGTCGGGCTGCGCACCGGGGCCCTGACCGCGGCCTGCGACATGGTGTCGCTGACCCTGGACGGCCCCGGCGGGCACACCTCGCGCCCGCACCTGACCGCCGACCTGGTCTACGCGCTGGCCTCGATCGTGACCGAGGTGCCGGCCGCGCTGTCCCGGCGCATCGACCCGCGGGCCGGGCTGTCCCTGGTCTGGGGCCAGATCGCGGCCGGCAGCGCGCCGAACGCCATCCCGGGCACCGGCTCGGCCAAGGGCACCATCCGCACCCTGGACCAGGACGCCTGGAACCAGGCCCCGGACGTGGTGCACGAGCTGGTCGACGCGATCGCCGCGAAGTTCGGGGTCAAGCACACCCTGGACTACGTGCAGGGCGTGCCGCCGGTGGTGAACGAGGCCGAGTCGGTGGCCCTGCTGCGCACCGCCGCCTCCCGGGCCCTGGGCACCACCGCGGTGGTCAGCACCCCGCAGTCCCTCGGCGGCGAGGACTTCGCCTGGTACCTGCAGAAGGTGCCCGGCGCGATGGCCCGGCTGGGGGTGCGCACCCCCGGCGACAAGATGGTGCGCGATCTGCATCAGGGCACGTTCGTCGCCGACGAGGGCGCGATCGGGGCCGGGGTGCGGATGCTCGCGACCGCCGCGCTGTGCGACTGGATCAGCTGACGACGACCGGCCCGGCGCAAACCTAACGGAAGCTCAACGCGCGGCGAACACCCGCGAACGCCTTGAACAGCACTTGGGCTGGGCACCGACGGAATCTTGGTGCCCTATGCCGCTTTCGCGCGCTTAGTCGGCGCTTGGTGCGTGCGCCCCGTAATCCCCCGGCGGCGTCGTGCGATCATGCCGAAAACGATCGCACGTTCCGGGATCACAGGTGTATTGCGATGTGGCCCCGTAAGCGCTGAACTGACTGACCAACAGGGGCGCCCTGCTTACTCTGTCTACCGTTGTCCACATCGTGGCTGTGTTCGAAGCTGTGTTTTCGCAGAAATCTGGAGGGGGAGCCGTGCGCACCACCAACATGACCAGGATCGCCGCCACCGCGGCCGTGGTGGCCCTGGCCGCCGCGGGCTGTGGCTCTAAGTCGACGCCCGCCGCTTCGAGCTCTACGAGCTCGACCGGTTCGTCGTCCTCCACCTCGTCCTCGTCCTCGTCGTCCGGCTCGGCCTCGAACGCGAACTTCCTGGCCTGCATGGTCACCGACACCGGCGGCATCGACGACCGCTCCTTCAACGCCTCGGCCTGGAAGGGCATGCAGGACGCGCAGAGCGACGGCAAGGCGACCGTCAAGTACCTGCAGTCCACCACCGAGAACGACTACGTGCCGAACATCACGCAGCTCGAGGGCCAGAACTGCAAGCTGATCGTCACCGTCGGCGGCCTGATGGCCGACGCCACCGACAGCCAGGCCGCGGCCAAGCCCGGCCAGAACTTCGCGATCGTCGACAACAGCTCGGCGGACACCAAGACCAACAAGCCGATCCCGAACGTGCACGGCCTGGAGTTCAACACCGCGCAGGGCGCGTTCCTGGCCGGCTACCTGGCCGCGGCGTCCTCCAAGTCCGGTGTGGTGGCCACCTGGGGCGGCCAGAACATCCCGCCGGTGACCATCTACATGGACGGCTTCTGGGAAGGCGTCCAGTACTACAACCAGGCCAAGAGCAAGAGCGTCAAGGTCCTGGGCTGGGATGAGACCAACCCCGGCAGCGGCACCTTCGCGAACTCCTTCACGGACACCAACAAGGGCAAGTCGATCACCGACGGCTTCATCAACCAGGGCGCCGACGTCATCTTCCCGGTCGCCGGCGGCGCCGGCCGCGGCGCCACCGCCTCGGCCAAGGCCGGCAAGGCCAAGGTGATCTGGGTCGACACCGACGGCTGTGTCTCGGACTCCGAGGACTGCTCGGTGTTCCTGGCCTCGGTCACCAAGGGCATCGAGACCTCGGTGAAGAAGGTCGTCGAGGACGCCGCGGCCGGCAACTTCAAGGGCGGCACCCAGGACGTCCTGGACCTGTCCAACGGCGGCACCGACCTGGTCTACGGCCAGCAGCTGGGCTCGGCGATCCCGTCCGCGCTGCAGAGCGAGATCACCGCGCTGAAGGCGCAGATCACCAGCGGCGCGATCAAGATCAAGTCGCCGTCCCAGCCGAAGTAACGCCGCCCCCTTCGAGAAGCGATCACGACCGATGCGACTGGAACTCCGTGGCATCACCAAGACGTTCGGGTCGGTGGCGGCGAACTCCGCCATCGACCTGACCGTCGAACCCGGTGAGATCCACTGCCTGTTGGGCGAGAACGGGGCCGGCAAGTCGACCCTGATGAACATCCTCTACGGTCTGCTGACCCCGGATTCCGGGCAGATCGTGGTGGATGGCGAGACGCGCGAGTTCACGTCGCCCGGTGACGCGATCAAGGCCGGGATCGGCATGGTGCACCAGCACTTCATGCTGGTCCCGGTGTTCACCGTCGCCGAGAACCTGGTGCTCGGCAACGAGGAGTCCCGCGGCGGTCCGCTGGGCTGGCTGGACCGGCGCAAGGCCAAGGCCGACGTCAAGGAGGTCTCGGCCCGCTACGGCCTGCCGGTGGACCCCGAGGCGCTGGTCGAGGACCTGCCGGTGGGCGTGCAGCAGCGGGTCGAGATCGTCAAGGCCCTGATGCGGGACGCCGAGGTGCTGATCCTCGACGAGCCGACCGCCGTGCTCACCCCGCAGGAGACCGAGGAGCTGTTCACGGTCATGCGCGGGCTGAAGGCGGCCGGCAAGTCCGTCGTCTTCATCACCCACAAGCTGAACGAGGTCCGGGCGATCGCCGACCGGATCACGGTGATCCGGCGCGGCACCGTGGTCGGCAGCGCCGAGCCCACCGCCTCGGCGCGCGAGCTGGCCTCGCTGATGGTCGGCCGGGACGTGCGGCTGGTCGTGGAGAAGGAGCCGCGCGAGCCCGGCGAGGTCGCGCTGAGTGTGCGGGACTTGAAGGTGACGGACGACCGCGGCTTCCTGGCGGTCGACGACGTCAGCTTCGACCTGCACGCCGGCGAGGTGCTGGGCGTGGCCGGGGTGCAGGGCAACGGCCAGACCGAACTCGTCGAGGCGCTGACCGGGCTGCGCGCCGCGACCGGCTCCGCCGAGCTGTTCGGCCGGCAGCTGGTCGGCGCTTCGCCGCGCGCGGTCCTGCGCCAGGGCCTCGGGCACGTGCCGGAGGACCGGCAGCACGACGGTCTGGTGCCGGACTTCTCCATCGCCGAGAACCTGGTGCTGGACCAGTTCGACAAGAAGCCGTTCGGCGGCCTGCTGACCCTGGACCTGGACGCGATCGCGAAGAACGGCGCCGACCGGCTGGCCGAGTTCGACATCCGCGCCGAGTCCGAGCGCACCCCGGCCGGCGCGCTGTCCGGCGGCAACCAGCAGAAGGTGGTCGTGGCCCGGGCGCTGCAGCGCGATCCCAGCCTGCTGATCGCCTCGCAGCCGACCCGCGGCGTCGACGTCGGCGCCATGGAGTTCATCCACAAGCGGATCATCGAGCAGCGCGACGCCGGCAAGCCGGTGCTGATCGTGTCCACCGAGCTGGACGAGATCACCGCGCTGTCGGACCGGATCGCGGTGATGTACCGGGGCAAGATCGTCGGGATCGTGCCGCCGGACACCTCGAACGAGGAGCTGGGCCTGCTGATGGCCGGCGGTTCGGGGGACGAGGCCGAGGCGGCTGCCGAAACCGACGCCGAAGCAGTTGCAGAGCCGACCTCCGAAACCGACGCCGAAGCAGCCGGCGAAATCGAAGCACCCGCCGAGCCCGCCGCCGAAACCCCGGCCGAAGCCTCGACCGAGAAGTCGGCCGAAGAATCGGCCGAGGCCGCCGCCCGGGCCCCCGAGCGGGAGCCCGCCGACCAGAGCAGTGAGAGCGCCGATGAGTGACCGCCTCAAGCGAATACTCGCCGGGATCGGCTCGGCCAACACGGTCACCGTCACCGTCCTGGCCTTCGTGCTGTCGGTGGTGATCGGCGGCGTCCTGATGATCCTGTCCGACCAGCACCTGCTGAGCGAGTGGGGCTACTTCTTCCAGCACCCCACCGACGCGCTCAGCGGCTCCTGGGACAAGGTCGCCAACGGCTACACCGCGATGTTCCACGGCGCGGTCTACGACCCGCACGCCAAGCAGGCGCTGCGGCCGATCGAGAACACCATCGTGGACGCCACCCCGCTGGTGTTCGCCGGGCTCGCGGTCGCCCTGCCGTTCCGCGCCGGGCTGTTCAACATCGGGGGCCAGAGCCAGCTGATCATCGGCGCGGTCTGCGCCACCTGGGTCGGCTTCAGCATCTCGGCGCCGATGCCGCTGCACGTGCTGCTGGTGATCATCGCCGGCATCATCGGCGGTGCGCTGGTCGGCGGGCTGACCGGGCTGCTCAAGGCCCGGTTCGGGGCGCACGAGGTGATCAGCTCGATCATGCTGAACAACATCGCGCTCGGCGTGCTGGCCTGGCTGATCAAGACCAAGGCCTTCCACGACCCGAACCGCCAGGACGCGATCAGCAAGCCGGTCAAGGACACCGCGCTGCTGCCGGCGATCCACGGCAGCAGCCCGGAGCTGAACTTCTCGACCGTGCTGGCGATCCTGGCCGTGCTGCTGGTCTGGTGGGTGATGTCGCGCTCGACGCTCGGGTTCCGGCTGCGGGCCCTGGGCTCCAACCCGGACGCGGCGCGCACCGCCGGCATCTCGGTGTCCCGCAACCAGGTCTACGCGATGCTGCTGGCCGGCGCTCTGATGGGCCTGGTGGCCGTGACCCAGATCAGCGGCACGCTCTCGGCCTCGCACGCGATGACCACCACCCTGGACAACGGCATCGGCTTCACCGGCATCACGGTGGCGCTGCTGGGCCGGGGCAAGCCGGTCGGGGTGGCGCTGGCCGCGCTGCTGTTCGGCGCGCTGGACGCCGGCGGCGTGGCGATGGAGGCCGCGACCACGCCGACCGTTCCGCACGACGTGGTGACCGTCGTGCAGGCCGTCATCGTGGTCTTCGTGGCCGCGCCGAAGCTGGTGCAGGAGATCTTCCGGCTGCGGGACGTGCGACGCGGTGAGGCCAGCGGCAGCGGTACCGGTGCCGCGCCGTCCGTCGCCCCGGCCACCGCGGTCGACTCCGCGGCGGAGGCGGTGTGATGCGCGCTCTGTCGACGTACGTTCCCGAAGCGGCCCAGGCGGCCTCGATGGTGGAGGTCCACTGATGGCCGTAGCGACGATCGCCGCCGCGCCGACCGCGATAGCCGGCGGCACCGAGGCGGACACCCGGCGGTACACCGCCGGGGCCACGCAGATCATCATGGGCCTGGTGATGCTCCTCGGCTTCGGCCTGGGCACCCGCACCGCCCACGGGGCCAGCACTACCTTCGGCATGACGCTGGTGTCCAAGCAGGGCACGCACGTCCCGGACTGGGTGTTCCCGGCCCGGCCGGTGATCGTGGCGCTGGCCGTCGCGGTCGTCCTGCTCGGCGCGGCGCGGCTGGCCGTGCAGCTGCCCCGGCGCTGGCGGCTGATCGGGACCTCGGTGGTCCTGTTCTGCTTCACCTTCGCGTTCATGGCCTGGAGCGCCGCGGACCCCAAGGGCGGCGAGCGGCTGATCCTGCCGTCGGTGCTGGACTCGATGGTGATCGCGGCGGTGCCGCTGGTCCTGGGCGCCCTCGGCGGCGTGGTCAGCGAGCGCTCCGGCGTGGTCAACGTCGCGATCGAGGGGCAGCTGCTGTTCGGCGGCTTCATGACCGCGCTGGTCGGCACCGCGACGCACAGCCTGTGGATCGGCGTCATCGCCGGCGTGCTGGCCGGGGCGCTGATGGGCCTGCTGCTGGCGGTGCTGGCCATCCGCTACCTCATCGAGCAGGTGGTGCTCGGCGTGGTGCTGAACCTGCTGGCGCTGGGCGTCACCGGCTTCCTGTTCAAGTCGCTGATGCAGACGAACCAGAACTCGTACAACAACCTGACGCCGTTCACCACGGTGCGCATCCCGGGCCTGGCCTCGATCTGGGTGATCGGCCCGGTGGCGTTCGACCAGCCGCTGATCGTCTACATCGCGGTGTTCCTGGTGGTGCTGGTGCACCTGGGCCTGTTCCACACCCGCTGGGGTCTGCGGACCCGCGCGGTCGGCGAGCACCCGGCCGCCGCCGACACCGTCGGGGTCAAGGTGCTGCGCCTGCGTTACCGCAACGTGATGCTCGGCGGCGCCTTCGCCGGCCTGGGCGGCGCGTGGCTGGTCGGCAACGTCGGCAACTTCACGGAGAACATGACCAACGGCAAGGGCTTCATCGCGCTGGCCGCGGTGATTTTCGGCCGCTGGTCGCCGTTCGGCGCACTGGCCGCGGCCGCGCTGTTCGGCTTCACCGACGCGCTGGCCAGCCAGACCTCCTCGCTCCAGCTGCCGATCCCCTCGGACCTGCTGACCACGCTGCCGTATGTGGCGACGCTGTTCGCGGTGGCCGGTCTGATCGGCCGGGTGCGGGCCCCCGCGGCCGACGGCAAGCCTTACATCAAGGGCTAACCTGATCCGATGAATACCGAGATCGACTGGGCCGCCCTGCGCACCGCGGCGCGTGAGGCGATGGCGCACGCTTACGTGCCGTACTCGAAGTTCCCGGTGGGCGCGGCGGCGCTGGTCGACGACGGCCGGATCGTCAGCGGCTGCAACGTGGAGAACGCCTCCTACGGCCTGACGCTGTGCGCCGAGTGCGGCCTGGTGTCCGCGCTGCACGCCTCCGGCGGCGGGCAGCTGGTCGCCTTCGCCTGCGTCGACGGCGCGGGCGCGGCGCTGATGCCCTGCGGGCGCTGCCGGCAGCTGCTCTTCGAGTCCGGCGGCGGCGAGCTGGTGGTGGATCTGGGTCCTGATACGCCGCCCACGAGCCTGGCCGAACTCCTCCCGCGGGCCTTCGGCCCGGACAACCTCAGCACGCACAGCTAGGGAAACCGCACATGGACGCCATCACCGTCATCCGGGCCAAGCGCGACCGCGCGGAACTCACCGACGAGCAGATCGACTGGATCCTCGCCGCCTACACGGACGGCCGGGTGGCCGAGGAGCAGATGGCCGCGCTGGCGATGGCGATCCTGCTGAACGGGATGAACCGGCGCGAGATCGCGCACTGGACGCAGGCGATGATCGCCTCCGGCGAGCGCATGGACTTCTCCGCGCTCACCCGGCCGACCGTGGACAAGCACTCCACCGGCGGCGTCGGCGACAAGATCACGCTGCCGCTGGCCCCGCTGGTGGCGGCCTGCGGCGCGGCGGTGCCGCAGTTGTCCGGGCGCGGCCTGGGCCACACCGGCGGCACCCTGGACAAGCTGGAGTCGATCCCGGGCTGGCGGGCCCGGCTGTCCAACGCCGAGATGCTGGCGGTACTGGCCGACGCCGGCGCGGTGGTCTGCGCGGCCGGCGACGGGCTGGCCCCGGCCGACCGGAAGCTGTACGCGCTGCGCGACGTCACCGGGACCGTCGAGTCGATCCCGCTGATCGCGTCCTCGATCATGTCCAAGAAGATCGCCGAGGGCACCAGCGCGCTGGTGCTGGACGTGAAGTGCGGCAGCGGCGCGTTCATGAAGGACTTCGCGGACGCCCGGGAGCTGGCCGAGACCATGGTCGCCCTCGGCACCGACCACGGCGTGGCCACCACCGCGCTGATCACCGCGATGGACAATCCGCTGGGCCGCACCGCGGGCAACGCGCTGGAGGTGCGCGAGTCGGTCGAGGTGTTGTCCGGCGGCGGCCCGGACGACGTCAGGGAACTGACACTGGCGCTGGCCCGGGAGATGCTGGCGGCGGCCGGTCTGGACGGCGCCGATCCGGCGGACAAGCTCGCCGACGGCTCGGCCCTGGACTCCTGGAAGCGCATGATCCGGGCCCAGGGCGGCGACCCGGATGCCGAACTACCGGTCGCGAAGCAGACCCACGTGGTCACCGCCGAGCGGGCCGGCGTCCTGGTCGGGATGGACTCGTTCAAGGTCGGCGTGGCGGCCTGGCGCCTCGGTGCGGGCCGGGCCCGCAAGGAGGACGCGGTGCAGGCCGGGGCCGGCGTGCAGTGGCACGCGGTGGTCGGCGACACCGTCAAGGCCGGTCAGCCGTTGTTCACGCTGCACACCGACACTCCGGAGACGTTCGACACCGCGCTGGAAAGCCTGGCCGGGGCTTGTGAATTCGCCGACGAGGGGACGGAGTTCACCCGCCCGCCGCTGGTTCTGGATCGCGTCGCCGCTTCCAACCGGTAATGTCTGTCCATGGATGAAGAGCTGATTCGCAGGGCTCCGAAGGCCCTGCTGCACGACCACCTCGACGGTGGTCTGCGCCCGCAGACGGTCATCGAACTGGCCGACCAGTACGGATACACCGGCCTCCCGGAGTTCGACGGCACCGCCGAGGGCCTGGGCCGCTGGTTCGCCGAGGCGGCCGATTCCGGATCGCTGCCGCGCTACCTGGAGACCTTCGACCACACGGTCGGCGTGATGCAGCACGCCGACGCGCTGTTCCGGGTGGCCGCCGAGTGCGCCGAGGACCTGGCCGCCGACGGTGTGGTCTACGCCGAGTCCCGGTACGCGCCCGAGCAGCATCTGGAGGCCGGGCTCAGCCTCGACGAGGTGGTCGAGGCCGTGGACGCCGGGTTCCGCGAGGGCGAGCGGCGGGCCGCGGCCGCCGGGAACCCGATCCGCGTCGGCACCCTGCTGACCGCGATGCGGCACGCCGCGCGCTCCTCGGAGATCGCCGAACTCGCGGTGCGGCACCGGGACCGGGGCGTGTCAGGGTTCGACATCGCCGGGGCCGAGGCCGGCTACCCGCCCACCCGGCACCTGGACGCCTTCGAGTACCTGCGCCGGGAGAACTTCCACTTCACGATCCACGCCGGCGAGGCGTTCGGGCTGCCCTCGATCTGGGAGGCGCTGCAGTGGTGCGGCGCCGATCGGCTCGGGCACGGCGTCACCATCATGGACGACATCCTGGTGGACGCCGAGGGCAGGGCGACGCTGGGCCGGCTGGCGGCGTACGTGCGGGACAAGCGGATCCCGCTGGAGATGTGCCCGACCTCGAACCTGCAGACCGGGGCGGCGCGCTCCTACGAATCCCACCCGATCGGGTTGCTCCGGGAATTGCACTTTCGGGTGACGGTGAACACCGACAACCGGCTGATGAGTTCCACCTCGATGACCCGCGAGTTCGCCGAACTGCACAAGGCCCACGGCTACACGCTGGAGGACATGCAGTGGTTTACGATAAACGCGCTGAAGTCCGCGTTCCTGCCCTTTGACCAGCGGTTGGAGCTGATCAACGAGCAGGTGAAACCGGCCTACGAACGGCTCCGCGACCAGGAGTCCGCGAACCCGGCTTAAGGGGATGCGGCGGGCCGGCAATGGCCCGCACGGCGTTCTGTTATGAGGCCTGGGAACCACCTTTTCGGCGGAGGACGTGTTGGCTTCGCCGAGCCGTTGTCGGTAATTTGCGTATCCGCCGCATCGCACGCCGTGATCGCGGTCCCCTATGCAATCCGCGAGGTATCACCGATGTCGAAGGTCACTCCCAGCGCGCTCCGCGGTCTGAGCGTAGCCGCCGGCACCGTCGGCCTGGTCGCCGTCGGGGCGGCGGTCGCGGCCGGCCAGGCCAGCGCCGCCGACTCCGGGCTGCCGGGGCTCGACGGCAACGGTCTGCCGGTGTCCACCAACGCCGTGCCGGCCGTCGTCGGCGCCGTGGCGCACAACCACGGCACCATCGCCGGCATCCCGCTGTCCGGCCTGCCGGTGGTGGGCCAGATGTCGGGGATGCTGGACAGCGCCTCGCCGACCGCCGACTCCCTGCCGGGCCTGGGCTACGCGGACCTCGGCGAGCTGCCGGTGGGCCGCAGCCGCCCGATGCCGGGCCGCGCGACGTACACCCCGCAGCACGCGGCCCCGGTGCACGCCGCGCCCTTCCACGCCGCTCCCGCGGCCGCCGCCCCGGCCCCGGCCACTCCGCCGGCCGCGGCACCGCTGCCGCAGGCCCCGGCGGCCCCGGCCGCGGCCCCGGTCCCGAACGCGCAGACCGGTCCGCTGGACACCGTCACCAACGCCCTGCACGGCCTGCCGATCGCCGGCCAGCTCGCCGGCCCCGGCGGGAGCCTGCCGGTCATCGGCGGCCTCGGCGGCGGCCTGCCGCTCAGCGGTCTGACCGGCGGCCTGGCGGGCCTCGGCGGCTGAGACCCGAACCGGATCCACCGATGTGCCAACGCCGTCGGGCAAGCTCCGATCCCTTCGCCGACGGCATTCGGAGAACTGAATCAGAGCCCACCGATAGTCCGCCGACACCGCGCCGGACCAGCGGCGAATCAGGCAACTGAGGACGGCGCGAACCACCACCGCGGCGCAGACCCCGCCGCGGTACGAGAACTTTCCCCACCCGAACCCGGGCCGCCGACAGTGAAGACCGTCGGCCCGGATGCCACCCGTGCATCAGGGCACGGACCCAACCCGGCCGCGTTGCCGGTTTCGATAGTTGATCTTTCCGGCGGCCGCGCCGATCCCCGAGACGGGGGTCGCGCGGCCGTCGCGTTTCAGTCGCCGCCGGCCCGGCCCGAGGCCGCCTTCTAACCGGGCGTCTGCCCTAGCAGGCCCGAGCAGTCGTCCCAGCCGTTGGTTCCGCCGCCGCCGGGGACGATGATCCAGGCGGAGGGTTGCTTGCCCGGGTCCGGGAACCGGCGCCAATAGGCGGAGAACGTGCACGCCAGCTGATCCAGGGCCTGGGAGTTCAGCTTCTCCGTGGTGGACGCGTAGTACTGGTGGGCGTTGGACGTGGGTATCAGCTTGAGATCCTGCGGGACCCAGGTGACCATCTGTTCGTCGTCGGTGGTTTTGAGCGCCTGGAGAAGGTCGTTTATCCCCGGCTTCGTGGCGAAGGGGTGGATCTCCGGAATCAGATAGCCGCTTGTGACGGGGATGTAGTACAGCGTCATCTGGTAGGCGGCCGGGGACTGTGAGGAAGATGGCGAACTGCCCGAGCCCGGCGCGCTGAACGGCGCGGTCTGGGCGACGTTCACGCCGGTGGGCTGCACGCCGCAGCCGGTCGCCACGAGGCCCAGACCCGTCGCGAGCACAGCGGCGATGGCAAGGCGCTTCACAGCTGGACTCCGGACTGCAGGAAGGGGAGCCGCAGCGTGAAGACCGCGCCGCCCTCGGGGTGGTTGGCGCCGGTGAGTTCGCCGCCGTGGATGTGGGCGTTCTCGAAGGCGATCGACAGCCCCAGACCGCTGCCCTCGGAACGGACCCGCGCCTTGTCCGCCTTGTAGAAGCGCTCGAAGATGTGCTCCAGGGCGTCCGGTGGGATGCCTGGTCCATGGTCCCGCACCTGCAGGACCAGGTTCGGCCCGAGCACGCCGATGCCGAGTTCCACCGGACCGTCGCCGCCGTGCTTTATGGCGTTGCCGACCATGTTCGCCACGATGACGTCGATCCTCCGCTTGTCGACGGCCACGACCATGCTCTCCGGAACGCCGAGGGTCACACGACCGGTCCAGCCGCGGGCGTCCAGGCAGCCCTGCACCAGCGCCACCAGGTCGATTTCCTCCCGGCGCAGCTCCGCCGTGCCCGCGTCGAATCGGGAGATCTCCATCAAGTCCTCGACGAGCCGGGCCAGCCGCCGGGTCTCGTTGACGATGAGCTGGGCGGCCGGCGCACTCTCGTCGCCGACGTCGGTCGCCTCTTCGAGCATGTCCGTGACGGCGGTCATCGCGGTGAGCGGAGTGCGCAGTTCGTGCGAGACGTCCGCGACGAAGCGCCGGGAGGAGGCCTCCAACGACCGCAGTTCCGCGATCGAGCGTTCCAGCGCCTCGGCGGTTTCGTTGAAGGTACGCGAGACGTCCGCGACCTCGTCGTTGCCCCGCACCTCGACCCGGGTATCCAGCTTGCCGGACCCCAATCGCCGGGCCGCGATCCCCAGGCGCCGCAACGGGAGCAGCACACCCCGCGAGGCGACCAGGCCCAGGAGCAGCGATATCGCTATCGCGATCGCCGCGGCGATCGCCGAGTTCTGACCGAGCCGGTCCAGATCCTCCTGTTGCGGCTCCAGGCTGACGAAGTCGTAGACCTCGATCCCGTTGGGCTGCACCGAGCTGCCGATGATCAGCGTGGGCTGGCCGTTCACCGTGGTGCGCTGCCAGGCGATGCCATCGCGCGCGTGGGTTCGCAGGTCCACCGGGACGGCGTCGTAGGGGATCGGCGGGTTGGTGGACCCCACGGTCATCCCGTCGCGGTTCACGACCCAGCCGTTGCCCCCGGCGGACTGCTGCAGCTGGTTCGCCAGGAAGTACAGGCTGGTCGTCGTGGTCGACGTGGGCGTGGAAGGCGAGGCCTGCTCCAACGGCTGGACGTTCTGGTTGACCGCCGCCTTGAACTGCTGCTCGGCGGTGTCCAGAACGCGGTTCATCAACGACTGCCGCGTCAGCACATAGGAAACCCCGGTCACCGCCACCGACGTCATCAGCGCCACCGCCGCGAACGCCGCCAGCAGCCGCATCCGCAGCCCGGTCAGCCGCAACGGCCGCTTGTGCCGCCGCCGCTCGCGGTCGGCGCGGCGCGGCAGCTCCTGGACCTTCGGCAGCTTGCCGGAGCCCTTGCCGTCCTTCGGCTTGTCCCTAGGGCTGTCCTTGAAGCCGCCCTTGGGTTTCTCCTTAAGCACAGGTCACACCCAAGCAGGCGTGACTCTGAGTGGGCAAGCCAGTGCCCTGCGTGGCGAAACTATGCCCACCCGCGCTCATCGGGGCGGGTCCAGCCGGTAGCCGACGCCGCGCACCGTCTTGATGAGCGTCGGTTCGGCGGGGACGTCCTCGACCTTCGCGCGCAGGCGCTGGACGCAGGCGTCCACCAGGCGGGAGTCGCCGAGGTAGTCGTGCTCCCACACCAGGCGCAGGAGTTGTTGGCGGGACAGGGCCTGGCCGGCGTGGCGGGACAGCTCCATCACCAGCTTCAGCTCGGTCGGGGTCAACGGGATCGGGGTGCCCCGCTTGCTCACCGTCATGGCTGAGCGGTCCACCGTCAAGTCCCCGTAGACCGCGATGTCGCTGGTCTCGCGTTCGCCGCGGCGCAGGACGGCGCGGATGCGGGCGTCCAGGACGCGGGGCTGGACCGGCTTCACGACGTAGTCGTCGGCGCCGGACTCCAGGCCGACCACGACGTCGATGTCGTCGCTGCGGGCGGTGAGCAGGATGATCGGGAGCTGTTCGGTGCGGCGGATCTGGCGGCAGACCTCGAAGCCGTCCACGCCGGGCAGCATGACGTCCAGGACGATCAGGTCGGGGCGCACGGTCTTGTAGCTGGCCAGCGCCTCCTCGCCGCTCGCGGCGACGGCCACCTGGTGGCCCTGGCGGGTCAGGGCCAGCTGGAGCGCCGTACGGATCGCGGCGTCGTCTTCGACCAGGAGCAGGGACGGCATGGGTGCCATTCTGCCTTGACCTGGGCGGCTCTCAGGAAGCCTTCAGGTAAGGGCTGTTGCACTCCTGTGACACGTCGCGGACGAAGCGCGGAAGGGCGACGGCGAGCCTTCTAGCTATGACGGACCATGCCCCCGACGTACGCGGCCCGCGCGACGACTTCACGGAGTACGTCGCGACCCGCCGCTCGACGCTGCTGCGCGCGGCCTGCCAGCTCACTTCCAACCCCGCCGATGCCGAGGACCTGTTGCAGGAAGGCCTGGTCAAGGTCTACGGCGCCTGGCACCGCATCGCCGACAAGCGAGTGGCGCACGCCTATGTGCGGCGCACCATGTCCAATCACCAGATATCCCAGTGGCGGCGGCACCGGGTCGAGGAGTACCCGTCCTCGGACGAGCTGCCGGACTCGGCGGTGTGGGATCTGGACACCGAGCGTATTGAGTTGCGTACAGTCCTGAACCACGCGCTGGCCGCGCTCCCGCACCGCGACCGGCAGGTTCTGGCGCTGCGCTACTACGGTTCGTACACGGACTCCGAGATCGCCGAGCGGCTCGGGATGTCCGTGGGTACGGTGAAGTCCACCTTGTGGCGCGCGTTGAGGAAACTGCGCGAGAACGGCGCCGTGCGGACATTGCACGCTGATCTGGTGGCCGCCTGACAAGGTCTGAGTGCCGGTCGCGGTCCCGAGTCGGACCCGTAGTGGACTAGGTGCTTGTATTTCTTTGGTAAAGGCAAACCGGCGTCAATCCATAGATAACGCGATGAGCTGAGCGTTTCGTGTTCCCGCGCCTCCGGTTGTGTGGAAGGCTGTTCGCCGAAGACTGACCGACTCACAGTTAGGGGCAACGAGGTCATGCCTCCGATAGCTCAGCGCCTCCGCGAACCGGCGGCCTTTGTGCTGCTGGCCTACGGCGCGATCAGCACGCTGTTCAACACCATCACGTTCTTGTTCGGCCCGGGTGAGGGTACCAACAGCGGGTTCGGCACCATCAAACCGTCCTTCTCCGACCGGGCCGTGGGCGAGGTCGGGAGCCTCCTGAACATCGTCGTCGTGGGCGCGGTGGTGGCCGGGGTGGTGCTGGCGCACCTGCCGTCGAATCTGAAGAACGCCAAGGTCATCACGCTGGCGTCGTTGATCACCCTGGGCGTCGCGGACCTGTTCGGCGTCGTCGCGCTGTTCTCCGCCCTCGGCGCCAACGGCGTCACCGGCTGGGACAAGACCTCGACCTTCTTCATCTCGCTGGGCGCGCTGGCGGTCGACGGCATCGGTACCTGGCTGGTCCTGGGCTTCTTCCAGCATCACCACCAGCCGGCCAAGCCGGTCGGCGGTTTCCAGCAGCCGCAGCCGCAGCAGCAGTGGGGCCCGGGCCCGCAGCAGCAGCAGCCGTGGCAGCAGCAGCCGCAGGCGGGTCCGCCGCCGCAGCAGCAGCCGTGGGGCCCGCCGCCCCAGCAGCAGGCGCCGCAGCCGACCGCGCCGCAGCAGCAGCAACCGCAGCCGCAGTGGGGTCAGCCGCAGCAGGATGCCGACGCGATGATGACGCAGGCCATCCCGACGGTGCCGTCGGGTCCGGGGCCGCAGGGTCAGCCGCAGCAGCAGCAACCGCCGCAGCAGCAGCAGCCTCCGCAGCAGGATGGCGGGCTGCCGATCGGCAACTGGACCGCGGAGTGACGTTGCGTCCGTAGCAGGAACCACGGGGAGGGCCGGCCTTGGGCCGGCCCTCCTGCTTTTCCGGTGTGTCAGTGTTCAGCGTTCAGGGCCTCGGCCTCAGCGTTCGGCGTTCAGTGCAGGAGCTTGCCCACCACCGGGACCTCCGCCAGCGGCAGCCCGTCGTGGAACGGCGCGGTGACCGGGAACGTCGACAGGTCCATGCCGCCCACCGGCACGTGCAGGTTGTTCGACAGCACATCCAGCGGCGTGTGGGCGAGCGGGTACAGCGGCGTGGCGGCGAGCCCGGCGGTGGCCTGGTGGAAGGTCGCCATGGCCGTGGCGGTGCCGGCGTCGGCGCTGGGCGCGTCGGAGGACTGGGACGCGGCGTGTGCGGCCGGGGCGGCGACCAGGGCGAGGCCGGACAGGGCGGCCAGGCCGAGGGCGCGCCGGGCGGTGGAGTGGGGGTTGATGGACATGTCCGCTCCAACGACAGTGGGTGCCCCGCCGTTACGACGGGGCACCCACTGGTGACTTCCGGTGAGGGGTGTCAGATCCCGACCGGGTGCCAGACCGTCTTGGTCTCCAGGAACGGCTTCACCCGCGCCAGCCCCGGATCGGCGCTCCAGTCGTAGCCGGCCGCCGGCCGCACGACCCGCTTCAGGTTCTCCGCGGCCGAGACCTCCAGGTCCCGGGCCAGCGTCGAGCCGGCCTGGATCCCGGCCAGGTCCAGGGCGTTCACGTCCAGGTGCGAGGCCAGCCACGGGGCCAGCTCGGCCGGGGCGCCGGTCAGGATGTTGACGACGCCGCCGGGCAGGTCGGACGTCGCCATCACCTCGCCGAGGGTCACCGCCGGCACCGCGGCCGCGTCCGGCGCCACCACCACGACGGCGTTGCCGCCGACGATCGCCGGGGCGACGACCGAGGTCAGCCCGAGCAGCGTCGGCCGGGCCGGGGCCAGCAGCGCCACCACGCCGGTCGGCTCCGGCGAGGAGACGTTCCAGTACGGCCCGGCGACCGGGTTGGCCGAGCCGAGCACCTGCGTGAGCTTGTCCGACCAGCCCGCGTACCAGACCCAGCGGTCGACCGCGGCGTCCACCTGCGCGTAGCCGGCGGCCACGTTCACGCCCTCGACGCTCGCGATCTGCTGCGCGAACTGGTCACGGCGCTCTTCCAGCATCTCCGCGATCCGGTACAGGATCTGGCCCCGGTTGTAAGCCGTGGCCTTGGCCCAGCCGGCCTGCGCCGACCGGGCCGCGCGCACCGCGTCCCGCGCGTCCTTGCGCGAGGCCTGGGCCGCGTTGGCGATGAACTCGCCGGAGGGTGCCGTCACCACGTAGCTTCGTCCACTCTCCGAGCGCGGGAAGGCGCCGCCGATGTAGAGCTTGTAGGTCTTGCGGACCGAGGAACGCGGCGTGGCCGGAGCCGGAGCCGGAGCCGGCGACGGAGCCGGCGACGTCACCACGGCTGCTTGCGGCGCGGCCTTCGCGGCCTTCGCAGCCTTCCCGGCCTTCGGGGTCTTCTTGGCGTCAGCCTTCTTGGTCTCAGCCTTCTTGGTCTCAGACATCGAGGTAAGCCTCCAGACCGTGGCGCCCGCCCTCGCGGCCGTACCCGGACTCCTTGTACCCGCCGAACGGCGAGGTGGGGTCGAAGCGGTTGAACGTGTTCGCCCACACCACGCCGGCGCGCATTTGTTTCGCCAGCCAGAGGATCCGCGAACCCTTGTCCGTCCACACGCCCGCGGACAGGCCGTAGGCGGTGTTGTTGGCCTTCTCCACGGCCTCGGCCGGGGTCCGGAACGTCAGCACCGACAGCACCGGCCCGAAGATCTCCTCGTGGGCGATCCGGTGCGCCTGCGAGACGCCGGTGAAGATGGTCGGGGCGAAGAAGAAGCCGCGCTCGGGCAGCTCGCACGGCGGCGACCAGCGGGTCGCGCCCTCGGCCTCGCCGGCCTCGGTCAGGGTCCGGATCTTCGCCAGCTGCTCGGCGGAGTTGATCGCGCCGATGTCGGTGTTCTTGTCCAGCGGGTCGCCGACCCGCAGCGTCTTCATCCGCTCCCGCAGCCGGTCCACGACCTCCTCGGCGACCGACTCCTGCACCAGCAGCCGGGACCCGGCGCAGCAGACGTGCCCCTGGTTGAAGAAGATGCCGTCGACGATGCCCTCGATCGCCTGCTCCAGCGGGGCGTCCTCGAAGACCAGGTTGGCCGCCTTGCCGCCGAGCTCCAGCGTCACCTTCTTCGAGGTCCCGGCCACCTGCTTGGCGATCATGCGGCCGACCTCGGTGGAGCCGGTGAAGGCCACCTTGTCCACGCCGGGGTGCCCGACCACGGCCGCGCCGGTCGCCCCGGCGCCGGTCAGGATGTTCACCACGCCCGGCGGCAGATCAGCCTGCTGACAGATCTCGGCGAACAGCAGCGCGGTCAGCGGGGTGGTCTCGGCGGGCTTGAGGACCACGGTGTTCCCGCACGCCAGCGCCGGCGCCACCTTCCAGGCCAGCATCAGCAGCGGGAAGTTCCACGGGATGACCTGGCCGGCCACGCCCAGCGGCCGGGGGTCCGGGCCGAGGTTGGCGTGGCCGAGCTTGTCGGCCCAGCCGGCGTAGTAGAAGAAGTGCGCGGCGGCCAGCGGGATGTCGACGTCGCGGGACTCGCGGATCGGCTTGCCGTTGTCCAGCGACTCCAGGACGGCCAGTTCGCGGGCCCGCTCCTGGATGATGCGCGCGATGCGGAAGATGTACTTGGCGCGCTCGTTGCCGGGCATGCGGGACCAGACCTCGTCGTAGGCCCGGCGCGCGACGGCCACGGCCCGGTCCACGTCGGCCGCGTCGGCCATCGCGACCTCGGCCAGCACCTCCTCGGTGGCCGGGTTGACCGACTTGAAGGCGCCGGCCGAGCCGTCGACGAACTCGCCGTCCACGAACAGGCCGTAGGACGGCTTCAGGTCCACGACCGAGCGGGACTCCGGCGCCGGAGCGTAGTCAAAGAGGCCCATGGTCAGTCCACCGTCACGTAGTCGGGGCCGGAGTACACGCCGGTGGCGAGCTTGCGGCGTTGCAGCAGCAGGTCGTTGAGCAGGCTGGAGGCGCCGAAGCGGAACCAGTCCGGGGACAGCCAGTCCGGGCCGGCGGTCTCGTTCACCGTCACCAGGTACTTGATCGCGTCCTTGGCGGTGCGGATGCCGCCGGCCGGCTTCACGCCGACCTGCCGGCCGGTCTGCGCGCGGAAGTCGCGGACCGACTCCAGCATCAGCAGGGTCACCGGCAGCGTGGCGGCCGGGCTCACCTTGCCGGTGGAGGTCTTGATGAAGTCGGCGCCGGAGAGCATCGCGAGCCAGGAGGCGCGCTTGACGTTGTCGTAGGTGGCCAGCTCGCCGGTCTCCAGGATCACCTTGAGGTGGGCGTCGTGGCCGCCGGTGCGGCAGGCCTGCTTGACCGCGGCGATCTCCTCGGCGACGGCGCCGTACCGGCCGGACAGGAAGGCGCCGCGGTCGATCACCATGTCGATCTCGTCGGCCCCGGCCTCGACCGCGGCGGCGGTGTCGGCCAGCTTCACGGCCAGCGGCGCGCGGCCGCTCGGGAACGCCGTGGCCACCGAGGCCACCTTGATGCCGGTGCCGGCCAGCGCCGCCTTGGCGGTGGCGACCATGTCGCCGTAGACGCAGATGGCGGCCACGCTCGGGCACTCGGGTTGATCAGGCTCGGGGTGCGCGCCCTTGGCGCACAGGGCCCGGACCTTCCCCGGCGTGTCGGCGCCCTCCAGGGTGGTCAGGTCCACCATCCGCACGGCCAGGTCCAGCGCCTCGGCCTTCGCGGTGGTCTTGATAGATCGGGTCCCCAGTCGCGCGGCGCGGGCGTCGGCACCCACCTGGTCCACCGGCGGCAGGCCGTGGAGGAGGCGGCGCAGGCCCGCGTCGTCGAGGGCGAGTTGTGCGGTCACGCCGACCACGGTAGTCGTGCCGCTCTTGCCGGTGAAATGGCAGGTCTTGCCGATCACCGGTTGGTCACAATCGCTTCGCGGTCTCGGAGCGTGGGACGGGGGGTGGCAGAATCGGGAGTATGCGACTCAAATCCCCGGCCCCGGCAGACGGCGCGACGGCGTCGCCCGTGGAGAAGCCCACCTCCTACCGCACCGTCGGCTCCCTCGGGACCGGCGTTCTGCTGGTGGTCTTCGGCGGGATCTTCCTGCTCGCGTTCGGCCTCGGCTCGGAGAAGCACCCGGTCGGCTCCACGATCGGCCTGTTCATGATGGTCTGCGGCGCGGTCGGCGGCCTCTACCCGGCCGCCTTCAGCCACCCCGACCGCCTGGCGATCCGCAACCCCTTCCGCCGCATCGACATCAGCTGGCCCCGCGTGGACGCCATCTCGGCCCGCCTGTCCACGGTGGTAGAGACCGTGGCCGAGGAGGGCAAGCCGCACAAGTTCACCGTCTGGGCCATCCCGGTCTCGATGCACGAGCGCCGCAAGTCCGACCGGGCCATAACGAAGAAGGTCCGCACCGCCCGCGCCGAGTCGGCCAAACAGGCAGCCGGCGCCGGCGACGTGGCGGGCAGCGCGATCGGCGCCGCCGGCTACGGCCGCCCCAAGACGCTGCGCGACGACCCGGTGGAGACCCTGGCCTTCGCCGACCAGGCCGTGGTGGAGATGCGCGACCGCAAGCGGATGTGCGCGACGTCGGTGGAGAAGGCGGCGCCGACGAAGGTGACGTGGACCTGGTACACGCTGGCGCCTTTCGGGGTGAGTCTGGCGCTGGTGGTCGCGGCGGTCGCGGGGGCTTTTTAG
>NZ_JAAFYZ010000201.1 GCF_018274385.1 Catenulispora pinistramenti
GTGGGCGAGCTGGTCGGCGGGGCTGTCGGGGCCTGGCCCGACGACGGCGCCGAGGGCGAGGGCTGGGTCAGGCTGGGCTGCGGCTGCGAGGGCTGCGGCGACGAGATCGAAGTGGACGACGTGCGCACGCTGAACGGCGCCGGGCTGGAACTGCTCGTCGACGCCGCCGTCGAGGAGGCGGCCGAGCTGGACGGCGTGGCGGGGGAGTCCGACGAGGTCGTGCTGGTCGGCGCGGTGACGCTGACGAAGCCGGGCGCGGCCCCGCTGCTCGACCCGGGCGCCAGCGGCGCGACCCGGTTCGGCGCGCCGTCCAGCAGCGTCGTCCCCGAGCCGGCCGGGCCGCCGTGCAGGATCCCCGGCGCGACGAAGGCGAACGCCGCGATGGCCGCGGTGGACAGGCTGCCGATGGCGATCGGCGCCGGGCGCAGCGGGCTGAACGGGCTGCGGCCCCGGTGGCGCGCGCTGTAGGAGCCGGCGCGGATGCCGGCTTCCTGCCACGTGCGTATGTCCATGCGCTGTCCCCCTATCGCTCCGAGCGCCCGAAGTCACCAGATGGTACCGCTGGGGCCCGGGAGGTGTAAGGGAGTTCGCGGACTATCAGAATGCTGTGACGAATACCTTCCCTGATCCGCCCCCGCCGGTCACGAATAGCCGAAGTCCTGAGTCCACCACGGACCGTTCGGCCCGAACTGCACCCCCACCCCGATGGCCTTGGACGAACAGCTCAGGATGTTGGCGCGGTGGCCGGGGGAGTTCATCCACGCGTCGACCACGGCCTGCGGTGTGGCCTGGCCCATCGCTATGTTCTCCGCCGACGGGTCGGAATACCCCTTGGCCTGGATGCGGGTCCACGGGGTGACACCGTCCGGAGTGTTGTGCGCGAAGTAGTCCCGCGCCCGCATGTCGACGCTGTGCCCTATCGCCGCTGCCCGCAGCCGGGAATCGTCGCGCAGCGCCGGGCAGCCGTGCGCCACCCGTTGATCGTTGGTCAGCGCGACCACTTGAGCTTCGTATGAGGCTGCCTCGTCCGGGGACGCCTGAACCGCCTGCGGGACGCCGCCCGGGCCGGATGTGGGCGTGGACGTTGAGGCGGCCGTGGAAGTGGTCGTGGAAGTCGTCGTGGAGGTGATCGCGGATCCGGTCCCGGTCCCGGACCCGGTCGGGCTCGTCGCCGTGGTCCGCGCCGGGAGCCCGGCGGCCGCCGAGCGGCTGGCGTCCCGGGACACCTGCGATTCGGTCCGGCCGGCGCTGCCGGTCGCCAGATCCGCGGAGGTGGTCGGCACCGGTGCCGGGGCATTCCCTGAGGAGCTCCCCGAGGAGTCCAGCGGGGCGGTCGGCGCCGAAGCGCCGGGGGCGAGCGCGACCTCGTCGTTCTGCCGCGCCCGCAGCATCAGCGGGACCGTGATCGCGAGCCCGGCGACCACCGCGGTGACCGCCGATCGGCGCAATCCTCCGCGCCGGCGCGGGGCCGTGCGGCGGTGGCTCGCCGGGCGGCGTGCGGCCGGGGTCTCGGCCCCGGACCAGTCCTCGGAGTACCCGGACCGGTCCTCGGAGCGCCCCGACCGGTCTCCGGAGTACCCGGACCAGCCTTCGGAGTACTGAGAGGTCCCCCGAATGGGTATATCTTCTGCCGAGACGTACCACTCGGTCGGAGGGCCGGCGTACCGGTCCCCGTCGTCAAGCACTGAGCCCATACCGCCAAGCTACAAAGGGTCTTTAGGCCGTTCGAGTGACTTGGGCAAAGCTTTGCGGACCCCACCCCCCGCGGACCTCGAACCCGGACCCCGCCAGGGTGAATTCCCGCTCCGCGTAAGGCGGATACCGCGCGGATAAAGCTTGACGGCCGGGTGCCCAAAGTGATCGAGTGGCTGCACGGCCCGCGCGGTCCGCTTTGCGGTGCCCTGCTTCGTGTTGACCCAAGACCCCATTCGGTGCGACCCTGGTAGTCGCGCACTCCTTTTTGTCGGCGCGGTATGCCCTGTGGTGAAACCGGCTAAACACCGGGCCTCATCGCCGATCCATAACGCTCCCGACGCTGCCCTTGCAGCCAGTGCGCAGCACGGCACCACCTGTCTGGCAGGTTGACACCTACAGAGGTTCTGGCGAAGACGCCAGACACTCATCGTGAAGGACCCTCACTATGGCTAAGGCGCTTCTCGGGCATGTCGCTGCGGTGGACCACCGCATGGTCGCCGAGATGAGGCGGCTCAAGCAGCGCGTCGTCGATCTGGAGGCGTATGTGTCGCGCCTCGAGGACGAGAACGCGGTGCTGGCTGCGACGAAGTACAGCTCGAACGAGCTGGACTCCGAATTCAGCGAGCTGGAACGCGAACCCGCTCTGACCCGCTAGTCCCACTCCAAGCGGCATCTCCACTCGACGACGGCCGGCGTGTGCCCACCTCAAGCGTGAGCCACGTCGCCTCGTCATACTTCTGCCCCGCAGCCCGCCCGACGTTGGAGCGACCTCCGGCGTCCCTCGCGCTGGAGGGGGTACGCTCGCCATGAGCCTCGCCGGGCGCCCACCTGGGACGTCGGCGGGCGAGGCGTCAATCGGACCCCATCACCAGGCCCGTCGGCCGGGCAGCGCAGGAGAGTGTCGCCGCACGTGTACCTGAAGACCCTGACCCTGCGCGGCTTCAAGTCCTTCGCCTCGGCCACCACCCTGCGCCTGGAACCCGGCATCACCTGTGTGGTCGGCCCCAACGGCTCGGGCAAGTCGAACGTGGTGGACGCGCTGGCCTGGGTGATGGGCGAGCAGGGCGCCAAGTCGCTGCGCGGCGGCAAGATGGAGGACGTCATCTTCGCCGGCACCACCGGCCGCGCGCCGCTGGGCCGCGCCGAGGTGGCGCTGACCATCGACAACGGCGACGGCGCGCTCCCCATCGACTATTCCGAGGTCACCATCTCGCGGATCATGTTCCGCAACGGCGGCTCGGAGTACGCCATCAACGGCGACCCCTGCCGCCTGCTCGACATCCAGGAGCTGCTGTCCGACTCCGGCATCGGCCGCGAGATGCACGTCATCCTCGGCCAGGGCCGGCTGGACGCGGTGCTGCAGGCCAGCGCCGAGGACCGCCGCACCTTCATCGAGGAGGCCGCCGGCGTCCTGAAGCACCGCAAGCGCAAAGAGAAGGCGCTGCGCAAGCTCGACGCGATGCAGGCCAACCTGACCCGGCTCACCGACCTCACCGGCGAGCTGCGCCGTCAGCTCAAGCCGCTGGGCCGGCAGGCCGAGGTGGCGCGCCGGGCCGTGGTGATCCAGGCCGACCTGCGCGACGCCCGGCTGCGGCTGCTCGCCGACGATCTGGTCGGCATGCGTGAGGCCTTCGAGCAGGAGGCCGCCGACGAAGAGCAGATGAAGGTCCGGCGCAAGCAGCTGGAGCACGAGTACGCTTCAGCCCAGGCCCAGGAATCCGAGCTCGAACAGCGCGGCGCGGCGCTGGTGCCGTATCTGGCCCAGACCCAGGAGACCTGGTACCGCCTCAGCTCCCTGAAGGAGCGCTACCGCGGCTCGGCGCAGCTGGCCGTCGAGCGGGTCCGCAGCGCCTCCCGCACCGCCCCCGAGGAGCGGCACGGCCGCGACCCGGAGGAGATGCAGGCCGAGGCCATGCGCATCCGCGAGGAAGAGGCCGAACTCGCCGAGGAGATCGCCGAGGCGCAGGAGACGCTGGCCGGCGCGGTCATGCAGCGCACCGACGCCGAGACCGCCCTGCAACAGGAGGAGCGGCGGCTGGCCGCCTCCGTCCGGGCCGCCGCGGACCAGCGCGAGAACCTGGCCAAGCTGGACGGCCGGGTCGGCGCGATGCGGTCCAAGGCCGCCGCCGCCGACGCCGAGATCGGCCGGCTCGGCACCGCCGCGGAGGAGGCCCGGGGCCGGGCCGCGGGCGTGCAGCGCGAGTACGACGAGCTCAAGACCGAGGTCGAGGGCCTGGAGACGGACGGCGGCGGGCTGGACGACGAGGTCGAGCAGGCCTCGCAGGCGCTGTCGGAGTCCGAGGAGAAGCTGACCGAGCTGCGGGCCGCCGAGCGCGAGGCGCAGAAGGAGCACGCCGGCTTCGCCGCCCGCAAGGAAGCCCTCGAACTCGGGCTGAACCGCAAGGACGGCGCCGGCGCCCTGCTGGCCGCCACCGACCGGCTGTCCGGGCTGCTGGGCAGCGTCGCGGCGATACTGACCGTGGAGTCCGGCGCCGAGGCCGCCGTGGCCGCCGCGCTCGGCCACGCCGCCGACGCGGTCGCGGTGACCAGCGTGGACAGCGCGGTGAACGCGATCCGGCTGCTGAAGGCCGAGGACGCGGGCCAGGCCACGGTGATCGTGGGCGGCGACGTCTCCTACCCGGATGACGGCGAGTGGCCGCAGCTGCCCGAAGGCGCCCGCTATGTCATCGACCTGATCCAGGTCCAGGAAGAGCTGCGCCCGGCCTTCACCCGGCTGCTGAACCGGATGGCGGTCGTCGAGGACCTCTCCGAGGCCTCCGAGCTGATCGCCCGGGCCCCGGACGTGCGGGCCGTGACCCGGGACGGCGACGTGCTGGGCCGGGACTCGGCGCGCGGCGGCTCGTCCTCGGCGCCGACCCTGCTGGAGGTCCAGGCCGCGGTCGACGAGGCCGCCGAGAAGCTCTACGAGGCCGGCGCCCGCGCCGAGCGGCTGCGCACCGAGTTGGAGTTCGCGACCGCCGAGCGGCAGACCGCCAAGGCCCGGGTGGACGCGCTGATGGCGCAGCGCCGCGAGGCCGACAGCCAGAAGGCCGGGGTCGCGCAGCAGCTGGGCCGGCTCGGCGGCCAGGCCCGGGCCGCGCTCGGCGAGGTGGAGCGCTTCGTCGCCGCGATCGAGAAGGCCGAGGAGGCGCGCGACCGGGACCTGGGGCAGCTGGAGGAGCTGGAAGGCCAGCTGCTCGAAGCCCAGGAGGCCGCAGCCGCCGCCGAAGAGCTCGAAGACGCCTCGGGCACCGACCGGCGTGACGACTTCGCGCAGGCGGCCACCGCCGCGCGCACCGCCGAGATGGAGGCCCGCCTGGCGGTGCGCACCGCCGAGGAGCGGGCCCGCGCGCTGGCCGGCCGGGCGGACCAGCTGGACCGGGCCGCGCAGCAGGAGCGTGAGGCCCGCGAGCGGGCCATAGAGCGGGCCGAGCGCCTGGCCGAGGAGGCCGAGGTGGCGCGGGCCGTGGCCCACGGCTTCGAGCAGGTCATCCGGCACCTGGAGCAGTCCCTGGCGCTGGCCCAGGACCGCCGGGAGCAGGCGGAGCGCTCGCGGGTCGAGCACGACGCCGAGATCCAGGTCATCCGCACCCGGGTCCGCGAACTGTCCGGCGAGCTGGAGAAGCTGACCGACTCGGTCCACCGGGACGAGGTGGCCCGGGCCGAGCGCCGGATGCGCATCGAGCAGATGGAGGAGAAGGCGCTGGCCGAGCACGGCGTCGAGGCCGACGTCCTGGTCGCCGAGTACGGCCCGGACGTGCCGATCCCGCCGACCGTCGAGGGCGACATCGCAGTGCCCTACGACCGGGCCGAACAGCAGCGCCGGCTGAAGAAGGCGGAGAAGGACTACACCGCCCTCGGCAAGGTGAACCCGCTGGCCCTGGAGGAGTTCGCAGCGCTGGAGGAACGACACCAGTTCCTGTCCGAGCAGCTGGAGGACCTGAAGAAGACCCGCAAGGACCTGCTGGACATCATCAAGGAAGTAGACGACCGGGTCGAGCAGGTCTTCACCGAGGCCTACGCCGACGTGGCCCGCGAGTTCGAGGGCGTCTTCTCCCGCCTGTTCCCCGGCGGCGACGGCCGCCTGATCCTCACCGACCCCGACGACATGCTGACCACCGGCATCGAGGTCGAGGCCCGCCCGCCGGGCAAGAAGGTCAAGCGCCTGTCCCTGCTGTCCGGCGGCGAGCGCTCCCTGACCGCCGTGGCCTTCCTGGTGTCCATCTTCAAGGCCCGACCCTCGCCCTTCTACATCATGGACGAGGTCGAGGCGGCCCTGGACGACACCAACCTCGGCCGCCTGATCAACATCATGGAAGAGCTGCGGGCCACCTCGCAGCTGATCGTGATCACGCACCAGAAGCGCACCATGGAGGTCGCCGACGCGCTGTACGGCGTCACCATGCGCGGAGACGGCGTCACCACGGTCATCAGCCAGAAGCTGCGGGACAAGAAGACCGGGGCCATAAGCGATGCGCCCAAGGTGGTGCCTGCGCAGGCGGCGGCTGAGGCGGCGGAGGTCGCTGAGGCCGCCAAGGCCGAGGCGCCGGCGGAGCCGACACGGGCCGATCTGGAGAACGAGACGGTCTGACCGACGCGGAAGTCCTCAGACTTCGGCGTGGTACCGCCCGTGCAACGGCATCGGCGCGGGGTCCATGACGTCGCTGATCATCTTCGACAGGTCGGCGTCGGTGTCCTGGTACGCGTTCTTCGCCTGCTCGGCGAACGTGCCGAGGGTATCGATGTCCGTCATCAGAAGGCTGCGGAAGTTGTTCCAGTCATCACCCATGATGCGGGTCGCGTCCGCGAGGCCTTGGTGCCCCATGGCGGCCGCGTAGCTGTCGACGTGGTTCGGGAGGTCGCCCAGTTCGGTTCGGAGCCGGCTCAGGAGTCCGCTCAGGTCGCTCAGTTTGCCGAGATCGACTTTCAGTTGGTCGGACATGGCATCCTTTCCGTGGCTGGCCCTGGATAGCGCAGGTCAACCGTTGGTCGCCGACGGGAAGCCCGGGATCGGAAACTTCTTCATGTAGTCCTCGTAGGTCTGGCTGTTGATGTCCGGGTGCTTTTGCAGGTAGCCCTCGAACGTCCAGCCGCCGCAGACGGCGGGGTAGACCTCGGGCTGGTGCGGGAACTCGGTTCTCATGAACAAGGACTCCCATTGGGCCATCGTCATCCCGCGGACGGCGATTTGTGGGCGGTCCTCGTTCCCGGCGAACCACTTTTCGAAATCCAGGCTCGACCCCGGTCGTCCTTGGGTGAACAGGGTATTCAGTTCGGCAAGGGCGTCTGGATCTTTTACGGCGTTTTCGGCGTGGAACCCCTCGACGACCATGTCTTCGAGGATCAGCTCGGGCACCCACTTCGCAGGGATGCCGCAGCCCTTGATCGGTTTCTGGGCTTGAGGCTTCGCTGGCGAACTGTCTCCGCAGCCGCACAGGAATATCGCCATCGCGCCGCCGAGAGCGACACAGGCGGTCCTCGTCCCAAGCCTCATCATTGCCCTTTCTGCCATCCGAACCGGCCGAGCATGTCGGTCTCAAGGCCGGAGAGTTTTTCGCCGCCGAGCGTGAACCTGTCCTCGCTGGCGCCCCAGACTTTGTCGAAGTCAAGGTTTCCCTGCACGTTGCCGTTCTCGAGGACTGGCGCCAGCGAGGCGAGGTCCGCGTCAGTGGCCCTCCCCGAGTCGACATAAGCCTGGAGCAGCATGATCTCCATCGTTCGCTCCTCGCCGACGTATTGCTCGTGCAGGTCAGCTTGAGCCTTCTGGACGTGACCGGTGTCGAACCAAGACGGGAGGACCGGCCCGAGGAGCCCGGCAATCGGCTGCCCGTAGTTACTGGACGTCGAATCGAGATGTTCGTTGCCGTAGCCGCCGGCAAGGATGTTGACCACTAGCAAACGGTCGGCTGCGTCGGCATCCTGTGCCGAAGCCGCATCCGTGACCAGATCGCCTTCGACGGTGTTCACAGCGCCGTACAAGCTGCTCAGATGGTGGTAGTCGTAGAGTGGTTGGGCTTGGGGATCTTTGCCGTATGCAGCTAATGCGGCGACCACTTGCTGTGCGACGGTCGCCTTGTAGGACCCGATCGAGTTGGCGTCCGGATAGGCAAGCTTGAGGAGGTTTGTCAGATCGTCCTGGCCGATTTTGACCGTCGGTGGTGGTGCCAAACTCAGCCCCCGATCGGACGTGCCCAGGACCTGCGATAAATCGGCCATGTAGTTCACTGTGTAGCTTTGCAGCGCTTTTTGCACCGGACCGCCGGCCGACCCTCCATTGGCCTGCTGATAGTCGATGAACGACGTCATGATGTTCAACGTCCCCTGCATCGCGGTCATATCGGTGCGATCCGGAGGTATGCCGCACGACAACAGGAACTTGGCCACCGCCGCCTGCTGGGCGGCGAGGTCTTGATTGAGATGTTGCGCCGGCACCGCCATGCCGATCGCCGCCAGGTTCATCGCGAACTGGCTTGCTGCTGGAGTGCCGTCGCCGAGGGCGAGCCGGACGGCTCCGGGGTTTTCGGAGACCCGGTTCAGTACGGCGGCGAACGCGTCCTGCCCGGGCGGGAAGATGAGGCCGTTCGCGTCCTTGTTGTTGATGAGGCTGTCGGTGAGGTTTCGCGCCAGTGTCGCGAGCAGGAGCTTGCCCTGGTCATCGCCGTACGCGGCGCCGTCGGGGCCGTATTGGAGCAACATCGCCGTCGACCACGCGTCTTTCGAGGACGTGAGCTGCGTGAACGCGGTAGGAGACAGCGAGTCGGACTTGACCGTGGCCGCGAGGGCGGCGCCGAAGGCGGCGAGGGTGGTCTGGGACGCGGCGTCTAGTGGGCGCGTGTGGTCGCTCGGCATTGGCGGCGGTGGGTTGCCCCGCAGCAGGCTGGCGATGCCGCCGAGGCTCGCGCCGGACTGGTTGACGACATCGGTGACGAAGCCGGGATCGTTGGCGCGGCGGTCGAGGTCGGCGGCGACGCGAGTGACGATGGCCTTGGCCTGGGGATCGTCGGGGTGTGCGAGCGCCCATGTGAGTTGCTGTGCGTCGTTGTAGGCGTCGAGGCGGGTCTGGACGGTCTCGCCGGCTTGCAGCGCGGGACCGGCGTCTGAGATCCCGGTGGCGGTCGCGAGGTAGTCCAGCTTCGCAGCGGCTTGGGACGCTGCGGCGTCGCGGTCCGCGATCACGTGGTCGAGGGCGACACGGGCCTGGCGCAGTTCCAAGCCGAGGTCCGAAACCCCCGGGACCGCCTGCGTCTCCTCAGCCACGTCCGGCGTGAGGTGGTTCGTGACGTAAGCCGTCATGATGGGCCCAGGCGGATTGAGAAGCGGGTTCGTTCGGGCCAGGTTCGTGATGTCGTCACGGGCTACCTGTGCCTTGAGCAGGGATTTCCCCGCCGCTGACTGGAACCCGGCCAGCGCGACCGCGTAGCCGGTGCCGGTGGTCGTGCCATAAGTGTCGGCCGCCGTGCGGAACCGATACGCCGCCTGGCGGCACCGGGCGGCCACGGAGTCGACGAGGTGCTTGAACTCCAGGCCGGCAGCCGAGTTCCAGAATTCGTCGACACAGGTCTGGCCCAGTTGGTCCGCCGTGGCATCGAGCCTGTCGGCCAGGGTGCCGGACCATGCGCCCAGGTCGGCTATCTCGCCCAGGTCTCCCGGTGTGGGATCCGTGTCGGCCAGCGGTTGCCAGTCGCTGGGTCTGTAGTTGTCGCCATCGGCGCTTCTCAAAGAACCCCCCGTACGTCCAGCGACTCCCTCGCTGTGAAACCCGTGCACGAACCTACTTATACGAATCCTGAGACACTATCCCTCCCCGGCTAGACTCTTACCCGAAATTGCGCGGGCTGGCGAGGAGCCCAGTTGAGGTCAGGCCGAGAACGCCATGGAAGACGAACCGGTCTGACCCTTACCCTGCTGCGATGACCACTGGGGAAATACGCCTGACCGAAGACGTCGCCCTGCGGCCGGTCCGGCTGACCGACGCCGCGGCGTTCGCGCGGGCCTACAAACGCAATTTCGACCACCTGGAGCGGTGGGATCCGATCCGGCCCGATGAGTTCTACACCGAGGCCGGCCAGTACTCGCGGCTCAGGAACTTCGATCAGCAGCGCGGTGCGGGGCAGGCTGAGCGCTGGGTCTTCGATCGCGGGGACGACGAGGTGTACGGCAGCGTCACGTTGTCGAACATCGAGTTGGGCATCTTCCTCAATGCCCGGATGGGCTATTGGGTCGACGTGGCGCTGATCGGCAAGGGGCTGGCGACCGCGGCGGTCGACGCGGTCTGCGACCACGCCCGTCAGCGGTGGAACCTGCACCGGGTCGAGGCGGGGACGAACGTGGAGAACGTCGCCTCGCAGCGGGTGCTGGCCAAGTGCGGGTTCGAGGAGATGGGGGTCTCTCGTTCGCACTTGTATATCAATGGCCGGTGGGCGGACAGCAAGCAGTTCTACCGGATCCTGCACACCGACGAGATCTCGCGCTAATTCCCTCGCTCCCGCCGGCCGAACCGGCCCCGGGCGCGGTTCGGCCTCGACGGCCCAGCCCTCTCAGATGGCTCAGATGGCTCAGATCCCGTCCAGCTCCAGGTTCACCGGCGTGCCCTCGCGCAGCGAGCGGCTGACCGTGCAGTGCCGCTCCTCGACCCGCTCGGCGACGTCGTGGAACACCTTCGCCGCGTCCGCGTCGTCCGCCGGCAGCTCCACCGCGTAGCTCAGGGTCACCGGCCCGAGCTTGTTCCGCTCGACCTTCTCCGAGGTCGCCGAGGCGGCCAGCTTGGTCATCCGGTGCCCGCGCTGCGCCGTCAGCGGCTCGGTGGTGACGATGTTGCACCCGGCCACCGCGACCAGCAGCAGCTCCACCGGCGAGAAGTTCGGGCCCTCGCCGTTCCCGCTCAGCTCGATGCGGGCGCCGCGGCCGTTGGTGGCGATGTAGTGCCCGTCCTCGGTGCGTTCGACCTTGATCTCATACATGGGAACCAGTGTTCGCGGGGTGCTGCGAAAGGTGCAACTCGGAGTAGGCTCCGCGTCGAATCGACTGATGGGAGGGGTTCTGGTGACGACGGACGTGCCCGAGGCCATGGAAGCGTTCGTGGCCGCGCTGCGTACCGCGGAGGCGTCGTTGCGGGAAGTGCCCGGCAAGCTGGAGGGTGCCCGGGTCCACGATCTCGCGTTCGGGAAGATGTTCGAGGCCACCGAGGTCCGCGACGCCTATCACAACCGGCTTCCGGAGACCGAGAAGGACATCGTCGAGGCCTGCGAGGTCATCGACCACTTCGTCTCCGGGCTGCAGGGCGGGCACGCGATCGGCGCCAATCCGGGCGGCCCGGGCCCGGCGGCGTCGCAGCCCACTGAATGGGCTCCCGGCAGCTTCCCCTGGCACCGCACGATCCCGCGCCAGTCAGGGGGTGCGGACGCGTGAAGGTCATGCTGATCACGGGCCTGAGCTTCGCGGTCCTGATCTTCGGCATGTGGGGGCTGGGCGTCCTGGTGGTCCGCAACCAGCGGCGCAAGATGCAGGATGCGCCCGGGGTGGAGCTGACCGAGCAGATCGAGCAGACCTCGGCCGAGGTCCACAGCATCGAGGAGTTCCTGGCCCGGGCCGAGGCGCTGCCGGAGGGGCAGAAGCCGGAGCCGCGCCCGGAGCACGCGCGCGAACGGGACCAGGAGAAGCTGGAGACCCTGGCCAACCGGCACTTCCCGCATCTGGAGGTCCCCCACCCGCACATCCACCTGGTCGGCATCACCGGGCTGGAGAAGCGGCTGCTGGCCTGGGTCTCGCACCACACCGGCCTGCCCAGCCCGTTCGAGTTCCTGGACAAGCTGACCGGCGACCCGGACGAGCTGGCGCGGGCCGCCAAGGCCTGGGACGCGGCGCACGACCACGTCCAGCAGACCGTGACCGACCTCTGCTCGGCGGCCGCGACCCTGCACAACAGCTGGGCCGACGAGACCTCCGAGCACTTCTACCCGTTGCTGGCCGACTACCTGGCCGAACTCGACACCCTGGCCGAGAACCTGGCCAAGAGCTCTGAGGCGCTGCGCGGCCTGCAAGGCGAGGCGGCGCTTGCCGAGGGCACCATCACCGGCCTGATCAACCTGCTGATCGGCTCGCTCGGCGGCTTCCTGGTCGAGGAGGTGATGTCGGTGGGCACCATGACGCCGGCGGTCGCGGCGCAGGCGCAGGTGGAGATCACCTGGGTGCTGAAGCAGATAGCGATGGCCGCGGGGCGTCTGCAGGGGATATACGCGAACACCCGGCATGTGCTGGACAGCGTGAGCGGCTTCAAGGGCCTCACCCACATGCACAGCTGCTTCCAGATCGACCAGGTGAAGCGGATCGAGCGGTTGGTCGACTCCGAATAGCCGGACAGGCTTCGAATAGCCCGACAGGCTCCGAGTAGCCGGACTGGCTCCGAGTAGCCGGACAGGCTCCGAACAGCTGGACCCGAGCAGAAAGGGCGGCTGGTTTTCCGGCCGCCCTTCCAGCTGGTGTCTGCGCTCCGCTACTGGAGCAGCGCGTCCACGAACGCCTCCGGGTCGAACGGCGCCAGGTCGTCCGGCCCCTCGCCGAGCCCGACCAGCTTCACCGGCACGCCCAGCTCCTTCTGCACGGCCACCACGATGCCGCCCTTGGCGGTGCCGTCCAGCTTGGTCAGCACGATGCCGGTGATGTCCACGACCTCGGCGAACACCCGGGCCTGCACCAGGCCGTTCTGGCCGGTGGTGGCGTCCAGCACCAGCAGCACCTCGTCGACCGTGCCCTGCTTCTCGGCGACCCGCTTGACCTTCCCGAGCTCGTCCATCAGCCCGGTCTTGGTGTGCAGCCGGCCGGCGGTGTCGATGAGCACGGTGTCCACGCCCATCCCGGTGCCCTCCTTCACCGCCTCGAAGGCGACCGACGCCGGGTCGGCGCCCTCGGCCCCGCGCACGGTGTAGGCGCCGACCCGCTGGCCCCAGGTCTGGAGCTGGTCGGCGGCGGCCGCGCGGAAGGTGTCGGCGGCGCCGAGCACCACCGTGTAGCCGTCGGCGATCAGCACCCGCGCCAGCTTGCCGGTGGTCGTGGTCTTGCCGGTGCCGTTCACGCCGACCACCATCGCCACCGCCGGGCGCTCCGGCGCCCCGTCGGCGGCGGGGTGCTTGGCCACCTTCAGCGACCGGTCCAGCGCCGGGTCGATCAGCGCGACCAGCTCCTCGCGCAGCAGCGCGCGGGCCTCGTCCACGGTCCGGGCGCCCTGCACGCGGGTGTGGGTGCGCAGCCGCTCGACCAGCTCGCCGGCCGGACCGACACCGAGGTCGGCCGCGATCAGCGTGTCCTCGATCTCCTCCCAGGTGGCCTCGTCGAGCTTGTCCCGGCTCAGCAGCTTCAGCAGGCCCTGGCCGAGCGTCCCCTGCGAGCGCGACAGCCGCGAGCGCAGCCGGACCAGCCGGCCGGCGGTGGGCTCCGGGACCTCGAGCTCGACCTCGGCGGCCGGTGCCTCGGGCACCGGTGTGGCGGCGACCGGCGGCGCGCGCTCGGCGACGGCGGTCCCCCCGGTCCCGGCCGGTGAGTCCTCTGCCTCGGCCGTCACGGACGGGGCCGCGGGCGGCGGGGCCACCGGACGGCGACGGCCTCGGGCACGGTAGAACAGGGCGGTCGCGCCGACGATGGCTATGGCCGCGATGATGATGCCGATGACGAGGAACTCCATGGGAGACATCCTCGCATGTGGAGCCCGGTGGTTCGGCCGTTGTCGAACGGCCGCCCGCCGGTCAGCCCGCCCGGCTCCCGGCGAACAGTACGCAGGCCCGCCGCTGCTCGGCCCGTCGGCACGCGTACGCCAGGGCTCCCAGCAGCAACCGGGCCGGCGGCAGCACCGTCGTCCGCTCAGAGGCCGCCTTGAGGAATGCCGGTGTCTCCGGGAAAGTCTCCGGCGACCGCACCCACCGCGGACTGCCCGCCGCCGGCAGCGGGGTCTCGGCGGCTAGCACCACGCCGACGGTCCGGATGTCGGTCTCGCCCGGGTCCCAGCCCAGGTCCTTCAGATCCGCGAGGAACGAGGCCGTGGTGCCCGCCTCCACGAAGAACTGCAGCCGCCGGGCGCACCCCGGCTCGTGCCCGGGCCCCGAGGCCTGCACGCTCAGCACCGGCCCCAACGGCGCCCCCACGCGTTCCATCTGCAACAGCACCCGGTGCCCGGCCCCGGCCGGCACGTCTAACAGGTCATAGGCCGCGGGCAGGTGGAGCGCCGCCGTCGGCCGGGCGTGGGGGTGGCGCGCACCCCCCAGGCGAACTCGCATGCATCCTCCAACGCCGACAGCGGTCCCGAAGTCACGCACCATGTCCCGAGCCCAGTCCCGAGCCCAGTCCCGAGCCCAGTCCCGAGCCCATGCCGGCAGGTCCGGCACCGCACCGACGGGTCCCGCCCTGACGCTGCCCGCCCGTGATGGTCGTTAGACCTGTGTTGTCCGACAACTTGTGGTTCGACAAGGTGGCGAACGCTGGCGAATCGCAGTGTTCGAAAACGTTCGGCTGCGGGCATCGTCGCGGTGCGGTTACGTTCTGCAACACAGGGTTTCGCATTCCGGCCGGACCGGCGTGAATCTCCAGGGGGCAACAAAGAATGACCGGCAAGCCGCCCAACGAACTGCTCAATTCTTGGTTCCAACGTTCCGGGTGGTCGAAGGGGGAATTGGCGAGACTGGTCAACAAACGGGCCAGACAGCTGGGCGCCGCCCACGTCTCCACCGACACCTCGCGAGTGCGCCGCTGGCTCGACGGTGAACACCCCCGAGACCCGGCCCCGCGCATCCTGGTCGAGCTGTTCTCCGAGCGCTTCGGCACCGTGATCACCCACGCCGAACTCGGCCTGCGCGAACCCGCGGCACCCCCGGCCACCTCCGGCGTCGACCTGCCGTGGACCGGCCGCCGCTCGATCGAGCTGCTGGGCGACTTCGCCCGCAGCGACCTGATGCTCAACCGGCGCGGGTTTCTGGGCACCTCGCTGTCGCTGTCCGCCGGCCCGTCCCTGATCGAGCCGATGAAGCGCTGGCTCAGCCCGGTGCCGGAGCAGCACTCGGTCAACGGCCGCCCGGCCGGCCGGGTCACCGCCGAGGAGATGGACCGGCTGGAGGAGACCACCCGGCTGTTCCGCAGCTGGGACGCGCAGTGCGGCGGCGGCCTGCGCCGGATGGCCGTGGTCGGCCAGCTGCACGAGGTCACCGAGCTGTTACGGGACAACTACGCGCCGTCCTTGGCGGAGCGCTTGTTCCGGACCGCCGCGGAACTGGCGCTCCTCGCCGGTTGGATGGCCTACGACATAGGCATGCAGCCCTCGGCGCAGCGGTACTTCGTGCTCGCGCTGCACGCCGCCCGGGAGGCCGGCGACACCCCGCTGGGCGCGCACGTGCTGGCCACCATGGCCCGGCAGATGATCCACATCAACCGGGCCCAGGACGCGCTGGAACTGGTGCACCTGGCCCAGTACGGCAGCCACGGCACCACCACCGCGCGGGTGCAGTCGCTGCTGGCCGCGATGGAGGCCCGGGCCTACGCCAACCTCGGCGACAGCGACAACTGCCGCCGGGCCATCGCCGCCGCCGAGGACCTGTTCCCGGGCGATGAGGTGGACCGGTCCCGCAGCGGGGACCCGACCTGGGCCGCGTTCTTCACCGAGGCCGAGCTGTCCGGGGAGAACGGGCACTCCTACCGGGACCTGGCCTACCGCTATCCGCAGCTCACCGAACAGGCCGCGAAGAACATAGACCGGGCCGTGGAGCTGCACACGGCCGACGAGGCCTATCTGCGCAGCCGGGCGCTGAACGTCGTCGGGATGGCGACGGTGCGGCTCCAGCAGCGCGAGCCCGAGGCCGCGGTGGCCCACCTGCGCAGCGGCGCCGAACTGGTGCAGCGGCTGCGCTCCAAGCGGGTCGAGGACCGGCTGCGCACCACCGCCGGCAACCTTCTCGCGCGCTATCCGGACGTGCGGTCGGTGCGGGAGGTCCACGAACGGACCCTCGCGGTGCTGCCGGCCCCGGCGTGAGCGGCGGTTTCCCGCCGGTGCGGACTTCGTGGGAGCTCGTGACAGGAAGCTGACACATGTCCGTTTTGTAACGGACCGATCTCGCCAGACGGGACAAGTTCACCCGGATGTAACACGGGCCGGGCATCTGTCACGGCTCGGAAACACTCGGCGGCGCCCGTGGAAACGGTGCGCCGCCAGGCTCTCTCCCATCGTCCGTCGAATCAGGTGAGGGAGAAGCGATGCCATCCGCGTTCAGCAATGGTGACACCGCTTGGGTGCTCGCGAGTTCAGCGCTCGTGCTGCTCATGACACCGGGGCTGGCGTTCTTCTACGGCGGCATGGTCCGCGCGAAGAGCGTCCTGAACATGCTCATGATGAACTTCATCGCGATCGCCGTGGTGACCATCTTGTGGGTCCTGTACGGCTGGTCCGTGTCGTTCGGCAACGTCGGTTCGGGGGACGGCAGCGGCAACGGCTTCTGGGGCGGCCTGCACCAGTGGGCCCTGCACGACATCGGCCAGGGCTTCGGCACCGGCCACAGCGGCGGGACGCTGTTCGGCGCGACCGGGGTGCCGACCATCGCGGTGGTCTGCTTCCAGCTGATGTTCGCGATCATCACCCCGGCGCTGATCTCCGGCTCGCTGGCCGACCGCACCAAGTTCGTCGGCTGGACCGTCTACGTGGCGGCCTGGGTGACTCTGGTCTACTTCCCGGTCGCGCACTGGGTGTTCTCGCCGAACGGCTTCATCAACAAGAACCTGCACGTCATGGACTTCGCCGGCGGGACCGCGGTGCACATCAACGCCGGCGCCGCGGGCCTGGCGATGGCCCTGGTGCTGGGCAAGCGGGTCGGGTTCGGGCGGGACCCGATGCGGCCGCACAACGTGCCGTTCGTGATGCTCGGCGTCGGCCTGCTGTGGTTCGGCTGGTTCAGCTTCAACGCCGGCTCCGCCCTGGGCGCCAACGGCCAGGCCTCGATGGTCTTCATCAACACCCAGGTGGCCACCTGCACCGCGATGGTCGGCTGGCTGATCGCCGAGAAGATCCAGCACGGCACCTTCACCTCGCTGGGCGCGGCCTCCGGCGCCGTGGCCGGCCTGGTCGCGATCACCCCGGCCTGTGCCTCGGTCTCGCCGCTGGGCGCGATGTTCGTCGGCCTGATCCCCGGTTTCGTCTGCTGCTACGCGATCAACCTGAAGAACAAGCTGGGCTACGACGACTCGCTGGACGTGGTCGGCGTGCACCTGGTAGGCGGCATCCTGGGCACCGTGCTGATCGGCTTCTTCGCCACCAAGGACATGGTCTCCGGCTACAGCAACGGCGCCAAGGCCGGACTGTTCTACGGCGGCGGCGCGAGCCAGCTGCTGTCGCAGAGCGAGGGCGCGGGGATCGTGCTGGCGTACTCGTTCGTGGTTTCCTTCATCCTGGGCTGGGTCCTGAACAAGACCATCGGGATGCGGATCAGCGCCGACGCCGAGGTCGAGGGCATCGACAGCAGCGAGCACTCGGAGACCGCCTACGACTGGGGCCGGCTGGCCGGCTCGCTGCGCACGTCGCTGGCCGGGGCCGGGGAGGCGGCGCCCGCGGCCAAGCCCGCGAAGGCCGACAAGCCGGCGAAGGCCGACCAGGCCGACAACGACGTCACGGAGGGTGTGAAGGCATGAAGCTGATCACGGCGATCGTCAAGCCGTTCAAGCTGGAAGAGGTCAAGGAGGCCCTGCAGCGCTTCGGGGTCCACGGCATCACCGTCTCCGAGGCCAGCGGCTACGGCCGGCAGCACGGCCACACCGAGGTCTACCGGGGCGCGGAGTACACCGTCGACCTGGTGCCGAAGCTGCGGATCGAGGTCCTGTGCGAGGACGAGGACGTCGAGGCGCTGGTGGACGAGGTGGTCAAGGCGGCGGTCACCGGCAAGATCGGGGACGGCAAGATCTGGGTCACCCCGGTCGACGAAGTGGTCCGCATCCGCACCGGTGAGACCGGAGGCGCGGCGCTGTAGTGGACCAGCACCCCCTGAGCCCCAGTGGCGTGGGAGCCGATGGCCGGCCCGGTCAGCAGATCGGGCCGGCCGTCCGGCGTGCGCGCTCGGACGCGGCGGACGCCTTCCTGGCCGCGCTGCTGCCGGACCAGCCGGGCATAGCGCTGGTCGCGGTCGGCGGCTACGGCCGCCAGGAGCTTTCCCCGGGCTCTGATCTGGACGTGGTGCTGCTGCACGCGGCGTCGCTGGCCCCGCAGACCATCGGGCAGATCGCCGAGAAGATCTGGTACCCGGTCTGGGATTCGGGCGCCAAACTGGACCACTCGGTCCGCACCGTCGAGGAGGCCCGGGAACTGGCCCGCACCGACCTGGCCGTGGCCTCGGGTCTGCTGGACTCGCGTCTGGTGGCCGGCGACGCCGGCCTCGTGGCCGCGATCCGCGCCCAGGTCTTCGCCGACTGGCGCCGCGACGCCCCCCGCCGCCTGCGCGACCTGCGCGAGGAGTACGCGGCGCGGGTGGCGCGGCACGGGGAGCTGGCGTACCGGCTGGAGGGCGACCTGAAGGAGGCGCGCGGCGGACTGCGCGACTCGACCATGCTGCGCTTCATCTCGGCCACCTGGCTGGTGGACGTGCCGCACGGGGCGCCGGAACGGGCCCGCGAGTTCCTGCTGGACGTGCGGGACGCGCTGCACACCGTCTCGGGCCGCGCGCTGGACCGCCTGCTGCTCCAGGAGCAGGACGGGATCGCGGCGCTGCTGCGGGACGCCGGGGTGCTGGGGGAGGAGGATGACCGGACCCTGACTCAGCCTTTCGAGGACAACGAACTGTTCGCCGCCGACCTCGGTTCCGCGGGCGACGCGACGGTGATCCTGCCGACCGGCGGCGAGGAATCCAACGCGATCACCGGCAGCGCGGACCTGCTGACCTCAGAGCTCTACACCACCGACGCCGACCTCCTGTTGCGCCGAGTGGCCGAGGCCGCGACCACCATCTCCTACGCAGCCGTTGCCGCCTGGCGCCAAGTGGACGCCGCCTTCGCCGCGCGCAACCCCGCCCGGCGTCCGGTGCGCAATCCACTCGCCGACGGCGTCGTGGAACAGGACGGCGAGGTCTACCTCGCCCGCGCCGCCGCCCCCGCGCGCGACCCGGTCCTCGTGCTGCGCGCCGCCGCCGCGACCGCCGAATCAGGACTCTCCTTCGCGCCGAACACCCTGCGCCGCCTGGCCGAGGAGTCGGCGCCGCTGCCGCGCCCCTGGCCCCGGGCGGCGCGCGAGGAGTTCGTGACGCTGCTCGGCGCCGGCTCCGGGCTGATCCCGGTCTGGGAGGCGCTGGACCGCTCCGGCGTCCTGCACTCGCTGCTGCCCGAGTGGCGGCGTATCAGGTCCCTGCCACAGCGCAACAGCCTGCACGTCCACACCGTCGACCGGCACACGCTTCAGGCCGTCGTCGCGGCCGCCGACCTCGCGCGCCGGGTGGACCGGCCCGACCTGCTCCTGGTCGCCGCGCTGCTGCACGACATAGGCAAAGGCCTGCCCGGCGACCACTCCGAGGTCGGTGCGGAGCTGACCGGCGAACTGGCCCCGGCGCTCGGCTTCGGCCCCGCCGATGTCAGCACCCTGACCGGTCTGGTCCGGCACCATCTGCTGCTCCCCGGCCTGGCCACCGCCCGCGACCCCGACGACCCGGCCACCCTCGACACGCTCCTCAACGCACTCGCCGAGCTGGCCGCCCCGCGGCTGGAGGCGCTGCGACTGCTGCGCGCGCTGTCCGAGGCCGACAGCAAGGCGACCGGACCCGCGGCCTGGAACCCCTGGCGCGCCGGGCTCTATCACGGCCTCACGGTCCGTGCCGAGGCCGCGCTGCTCGGCTTCGACCCGCCGCTCGCCGAGCCCTCGGACCCGGCCCGCTCCGCGGCCCTGGCAGCGCGCAGCAGGAACGATCCGGACGGCATCGTCGTCGAACTCGAAGACGCGCAGACCGTCTCGGTCGCGGCCCCGGACCGGATAGGCGTCCTGGCCGCGGTCGCGGGCATCCTGGCCCTGCGCCGCCTGACCATCCGCGCCGCCACCACCGAGACCGTGGACGGCGTCTTCGTCCAGCGCTGGCTGGTCGCCGCCGACTGGAGCACCGCGCTCCAGGACCGGCTACGAGAGGACGTCCGCGCGGCCCTGGCCGGCACCCTGGACGTCGCCGCCCGCCTGGCCGCCCGCGAGGCCGGCGAACGCCGCAACCGCCTGGTCGCCGCGCCGAGCGTGGCCGTGCTGCCCGGAGCCTCGGCCTCGGCGACCGTGCTGGAGGTGAAAGCCCGAGACGCGCCAGGCCTGCTCTACCGCGTCGCCTCGGCGCTCGCGGGCACCGGGGTCTCGGTGCGCTCGGCGCGGGTCTCGACGCTGGGCGCCGAGGCGGTCGATGTGTTCTACGTAGTGACGGTGGCTGGCGCGCCGCTTTCTGATGACGCGGCGGAGCGGGTGGCTGGCGCTGTGGGTGAGGTGCTGTAGTGGGGCGCTGTAGTGAGGTGCGTTAAGAGCGCTAGAGGCTACTAGTGCCGTGCTGAGGCAGGGCTGCGGGATTGCGGGATTGCGGGGTTCTGGAAGCGAAGGTGGGCACGGGGCGCGCCGCGAGGGTTGTTCGGGGTTCGGGTTGTTTTGGGGGGCTGGAGTTTGTGGGCCGGGTTGCGGTTAGTCTGTGGCTTTCAAAGCTTTTTACGGCCTTCGGTCATAGTTGTGCCGGTTCGGGGTTCGAGTCGGCGGGTGTGCTTGTCGGCTGCCGGTTCGCGCGTTCACAACCCCGCCGCACCTCAGGCCTCTTCAACTTCAGTAAGCCAGTGCAAGGTCAAAAGCTAGCCGGAAAATGAGGGTGACCCAGGGCACCATGAGATGGCCCGGCCTCCCAGGCGATGTTGGTGCAGATGACAGTCAAGGATCCGTGCCGTCGCGTGAAGCTTCGGGTTCAGTTCGCGAACCGC
>NZ_JAAFYZ010000202.1 GCF_018274385.1 Catenulispora pinistramenti
GGGCGGCCTCCCCGGCCGGGATCATGGCGCCGACCGCGCCGGTAGCGCCGGGGGCGTGGTGGTGCGCGGAATGCGGGGCCACGTCGGTGGTGCCGGACGGGATGAGGACCGGGACGGGTGCGACGACGGCCCCGGCGGGCTCGTGGCGCGCGCCCTGGCCGGGAGCCGGCTGCCCCGGCACCGCGCCGGACGCCGCGGGCACGGCAGGCGCGGCGTGCCCCGCGGGATCCGCGGCCGAGGCCGCGGCCGGAGCGGCGGCGAGCGGCGCGCCGTGCGCGTGATCCGCGTGCGACGCGGCCCGCGCACTGAGCGGCTGCGCCGCACCGGCCGGCTCCCGAGGCCGGTCCTGGGCCGAACAGGCGGCCAGCCCTAAGGCTGCGGACGCCAAAGCGACCATTGACACGCACTTGCGCACAACTGCTCCCGTTTTCGATAGTGGATGGCCGGAATCTAACCAATCGCGGCGGCTGAAACGGTGACCTGCCCGCGTGGCGCGCGCTTTTTCACCCGCGGGACGCTCCGCTCCGGCGAGCACAGCCCGCCGACACCAGGCAGACTGCTCTCATGCCCGAACTGCCTGAGGTCCAGGCGCTGGCCGCGTTCCTGGACGAGCATCTGACCGGACACACGGTGGCGGCCGCGACGCCCGTCGCCATCCAGGCCCTGAAGACCTACGACCCGCCACTGTCGGCGCTGGAGGGCCAGGTCGTCAGCGGGGTGGGGCGGCATGGGAAGTTCCTGGACTTCAGCGTCGGCGACATCCACCTGGTACTGCACCTGGCCCGTGCCGGGTGGGTGCGCTGGCAGGAGGAGCTGTCGACCACGCCGCCACGGCCGGGCAAGGGGCCGCTGGCGCTGCGGGTGCGCATGGCCGAGCCGGCCGGCAGCGGGATCGATGTGACCGAGTACGGGACGAAGAAGGGACTGGCCGTCTACGTGGTCCGGGACCCGGCCGAGGTCCCCGGCATCGCCCGGCTGGGCATCGACCCCCTGTCCGCACAGTTCACCGTCGAGACCTTCACCGACCTGTTGAAGGACGAGCGCCGCCAGATCAAGGGCGTCCTCCGCGACCAGAGCGTGCTGGCCGGCATCGGCAACGCCTACAGCGACGAGATCCTGCACGCCGCCCGCATGTCCCCCTTCAAACTGGCGGCCAAGCTGACCCCCGAAGAGGTCGCCGACCTCTACCAGAAGACCCTCAGCACCCTCAGCGACGCCATCGAGCGCTCCCGCGGCCTGCCGATGAAGGACCTGAAGTCGGAGAAGAAGTCCGGCCTGCGCGTCCACGGCCGCACCGGCGAGAAGTGCCCGGTCTGCGGCGACACGATCCGCGAGGTCTCCTTCGCCGACTCGTCGTTGCAGTACTGCCCGACGTGCCAGACCGGCGGCAAGCCGCTGGCCGACCGGCGGATGTCGAAGTTGTTGAAGTAGTCGTTGAAGGAGTTGTGGAAGTAGTCGTTGAAGTAGCGGCTGCGGACGTGGCAGCGGCTCAGGACCGCCCGCCGCCGCGCACCGTCAGATACGCGCACCGCATATGGATCGCCTTGTCCAGCTCGGCCAGCGTCCGATCGAAGAACTCGCGGCGGTAGACGGTGTCCGTCAGCGCGGTGATGGCGAAGTACAGCGCGCTCAAACCCGCCAGGAGCACCGCCACGTGCAGCAGTTCGCTGCTGACGCCCGGGACGCGCATCCCCAACAGGTGCGCGTCGGGGGGTATGTGGCCGAACCAGTCCTTCAGGACCGGCGGGCGGACCGCTATGGCGCCGAAGACCACGTAGAAGAAGAACACCATCCAGCTGAGCAGGCTGATCTGGATGGTCTGGGTGAGCAGCAGATACAGGAACATGTTGCGGCGTTGTCCCAGTCCCAGGGCCGGGTCGGTGGCCAGCTCGCCCTCGGCTTCCGCGAGCTCGGCCAGCGGGGTCGCGGCGCAGCTGGCTCGTATCCGGTCGGGGGTGCAGGCCTTGGGCAGCGTGCCGAATTCCTCCGGTAGCCGCGCCACCAGGAACGCCTGGATCAGCAGGACGAAGAACGCGGCCGTCACCCACAGCCAGCCGGAGGCCAGGGCCGCCGCGATCTGCCAGAAGTCCCGGGTGAAGAAGATGACCATGCCGAACAGCGCGAGCAGCGGCAGTGCGCGGACCGCCAGGTGCCCGACCTCGCGGATCTCGGCGAACACCCGCCGCACGCTCCAGAACCCGAGCATGGCGCCGAGTCGCAGCAGCCTGATGAAGGCGGCGAACGGCCGCAGGAAGGCGGGCAGGCCGGACACGTAGTAGGGGTTCTCGGCGAAGTGCGGCACCCCGTGCCGGACGAACCACCGCTCGGCGGCGGCCAGTGCCTCCTCGGCGGAGGAAGCGGGGTCTTCGGCTTCGACCGCGGAGTCGGTGTCGACCGAGGGGCTGGAGTCGACCGGGGGGCCGGTGTCGCCGGGGAGGTCCCCGGGGTCCGTATTCGTCATCAGTATTCGACTATAAACAGGTCTCAGTCCAGCCGGAACATCACCTCCTCGATCTCCTCACCCCGCGCCTCGGCGAACCCCCGGTCTTTCCCGACGTGCCGGAACCCGTTCTTCTCCAGCACCCGGATCGACCCGGCGTTGTCGTGCGCCGCCGAGGCGAACACCGGCCGGGTCGGTACCTGCTCCAGCACCGCCGCCAACGCCGCGGCGGCCAGCCCGCGGCCCCAGCGGTCGCGCCGGATCCAGTACGTCACGTGGATCTCTTCCTCTTTACCAAGAGGGAAGGCCGCCGCGCTGCCCACGACCTCGCCGTCGAGCTCCACCACGACCCGCACCAGCCGGTCGTCGGCCAACAGTCGGCGGTGCTTGGCGAGGTAGGCCTCGCGATCGTTGGCGGTATTGGTGAAGGCGGCCATCACCTGCCCGTCGGCGTCGCACTGGATCTCGAACAACGCCGGCAGGTCGCTTTCGCGCATGTCGCGCAGGACGGTTCCGCTCATGGAATACAGACTATTGCGACCTACTGACAACAAATCGCTGCCACCGCCGCTGCCCCTGGTCACGGCGTTCGCACGGGGGCCGCGGGAGTGCGTTTGGAGCGGTGCGGCTCGGAAACGTGAAGTCCATGGGGACCCAAAACGCTCCACTGCGCCTGACCGACTATCGCGACCTCGCGGCCGGTCACGTCACCCGCCCCGTGTGGGACTTCGTCGACGGCGGTTCCGGCGACGAGCGCACCCTGGCCGCCAACACCGCCGCCTACGACCACCGTCGCCTGCGCCCCCGCATCCTCACCGACGTCGACAAGATCGACACCCGCACCGCCCTGTTCGGCACCCCCCTGGCCACCCCGATCGGCCTGGCGCCGGTCGCCTACCACCGTTTGCTGCACCCCGAAGGCGAGGTCGCCACCGTGCGCGGCGCCGGTGCGGCGGCGGCGCTGACGGTCGTCGGCATCTTCGCCAGCCGCACCCTGGAGGACATCGCGCGGGCGGCCGGCGGGCCGTTGTGGCTCCAGCTCTACTGGCTGCGCCGGCGCGCCGTCCTGGAGCAACTGATCGACCGCGCCGAAGCCGCCGGTTATGAGGCGTTCGTCGTGACACTGGACGCCAAGCGCATCGGGCAGCGGCTGCGCGACATGCGCAACGGCTTCACGCTGCCCGAGGGCGTCGCGGCGGTGAACGTCGATCCGGCGGTGATGGCCGAGGCGCACCAGGCGCACGAGGCCGACTCGGCGATCGCCGCGCACGCCGAGACCTCCTTCGACCGGGCACTGACCTGGGACGACCTGGCCTGGCTGCGCGCGCGCACCAGCAAGCCGATCCTGCTCAAGGGCGTGCTGACCGCCGAGGACGCGCGGCTGGCCGCCGAGCACGGCGTGGACGGCATCGTGGTCTCCAACCACGGCGGCCGGCAGCTGGACAACGCGGTGCCGACCATCGACGCCCTCGAAGAATGCGTCCAGGCCGTGGCCGGGACCATGCCGGTCCTCATCGACGGCGGCATCCGCCGCGGCACCGACGTCTTCACCGCCCTCGCCCTGGGCGCCAGCGCGGTCCTGATCGGCCGGCCGTTCCTGTGGGGGCTGGCCGCCGGCGGGGCCGAAGGCGTCACCGACGTCCTGCGCCTGGCCACCTCAGAGCTCGAACACACCATGACCCTGATGGGCACCCCGACCCTGGCCGACATCGACCGCACGGCGGTGCGCCCATGACCGATCGGACCGATCGGATCCGCGTCTGGGTGATCCGCACGGACACCGCCCCGGAAACCGCCGAGAACTACGAGAGCCTGCTCGACGAAGACGAGACCGCGCACGCCGCCGACTTCCTCCAGGAGCGCGACCGGCACCGCTACCTGGTCGCACACGGCGCGCGCCGCGTGATCCTGGGCCGCGAGCTGGACCTGGAGCCGCAGGCCGTGACCTTCGCGGTCGACGCCAACGGCAAGCCCGAACTGGCCGGCGGGGTCCCGCACATCAGCCTGGCCCACGACGGCGCACTGGCGCTGCTGGCGGTCGCGGCCAGGCGCACGGTCGGCGTGGACGTCTGCCGGCTCGCCGAGAGCCTGGACCCCGTGGACATGTCCGAGCGCTACTTCCTCCCCTTCGAGGCCCGTTACGTCGCCGGCGGCCACGACCTGCTGGAGCAGACCGACCGCTACGCGCGGCTGTGGACCCGCAAGGAGGCGGCGGCGAAGGTGGCCGGCGGCGTGGGGTGGGCGAACACGAAGGCCGCGGTGCTGCAGCGGGACCTGGTGGCGTGCGTGGAGCCGGCCGGACACCACCGGCACCGGGTGCTGCCGGTGCCGGTGCCCAGCGGCTACCGGGCCGCGGTCGCTTTGTTCGGAGAAGCCCCGTTTCAGGTGGAGGTAATGGACTTCGAGGCATAGATGACCTGCGGCGAAGCCTTGTAAAGGTTTCTTTAGAAAGCTATCTTTAGATGCATGGCCGACACAGAGCACGATGACGTCCTGCATCTGACGGACCCGCAGGCCATCCGCGCCTACGCGCACCGCACCCGGATGGCGCTGGTCGGGATACTGCGCACCGAGGGCCCGCTGACCGCCACCCGCGCCGCCGAGCTGACCGGCGAGTCGGTGGCCAGCTGTAGCTACCACCTGCGCATGCTCGCGAAATACGGCGTGGTCGAGGAGGTGCCCGGGCCCGGACGGCAGAAGCCGTGGCGGGCCACGGCGCAGCAGACGAACATCTCGCGGGCCTCGGGGGATCCGGCGGTCGACGCCGCCACGACCGAACTGCGGACGTTCCTGGCCCAGCACTACTTCGAGTTGGTGGTCAACGCCGAACGGACCTGGGAACAACTGCCGCGGGAGTGGCAGAAAGCCGAGGCCTTCGGCGACGAGCTGCTGTACGTGACGCCGAGCGAGCTGCTGGAGCTGCGGGACGGCATCGACGAGTTGCTGCACCGGTTCTCGGATCGCAACACACGGCCCGAGCTGCGGCCCGCCGGCGCGGAGTTGGTGCAGGTGCTGCGGATCGCTTTCCGGCAGAATCGCGGCACGGCCGCTGGCGGGAACAACGACGACGACAACACCGACAGCTCCAGCACCAGTGTTGACCAGAGCTCCAGCCTCGGCCAAAGCTCCAGCTCCAGCACCGGCGCCAGCACCGACCAAAGCCCCGGCTCCGGCTCCGCCTCCGAGACCAGTCCCAACCCCAGCGCCGACCGCACCAATGGCGGCCCGTCATGACCGCTGCCGCCGAAGCACCCGCCGAAGGCGCCATATCCACCCGCGTCCCCGCCGCCCTCCGCGACCGGCTCCCCGCCGTCCTGCACCGCCGTGACTTCCGCCGCTACTGGTTCGGCCACAGCGTCTCGCTGATCGGCGACGAGGTGCACCGCATCGCCATGCCGCTGGCCGCCGTCGGGCTGTTCCACGCCGGTCCCACCGCGATGTCCTGGCTCACCGCCGCGCCGATGATCCCGGCGTTGCTGTTCTCCGTCTGGGCCGGGGTGTGGATGGACCGGCGGCCGAGCCGGCGCCGGATCATGATGTACGCCGACGTCGGACGCTTCCTGGCGGTGCTGTCGGTGCCGCTGGCCTACGCCTTCGGCGTGCTGACCATCGCGCAGCTGATCGTCGCCGAACTCACCGTGGGGACGCTCGCCGTGCTGTTCAATATCGCCAGCAACACGTTGTTCGCCGCCATGGTCCCGGCCGACGATCTGGTGGCGGCCTCATCGCTGGACAACGGCAGCCGCGCCTTCGCCTACGTCTCCGGCCCCAGCATCGGCGGCCTGGCCGTGCAGTTCCTGACCGCGCCGTTCGCCCTGGTCGCCGACGCCGGCAGCTACGTGGCCTCGGCCCTGTCGCTGAGCCGGATATCGCCGGTCGAGCCCGAACCCGCGCCGCGCACCGAGGGCGGCTACCTCGTCGGCCTCCAGTGGATCGCCCGGACGCCGGGGATCAGGGCCCTGTCCGCCGCCGTGGCGACCGTCAACTTCTTCGACTTCATCTTCCAAGCCCTGTTCATCCTCTACGTCACCGACTACCTGCACCTCAACGCCGGTCTGCTCGGCGTGGTCCTCGGCGCGGGGGCGGTCGGCGGGCTGGTCGGCGCCGCGCTGACCCGGCGGATCGTGGCCCGGATCGGCATCGGCACGGCGATGACCCTGGGCTTCCTCGGCTTCGCGGCCCCGCACGTCCTGGTGGTGCTGGCCGGCGGCCCGAAGCTCCTGGTCATCCTGACCTTGTTCGCGTACGAGTTCCTGAGCGGGCTCGGCGTGATGGTCCTGGACGTCACCGCCAACGCCTACCTCACCGCCGTCATGCCGGACGACATCCGCTCCCGCATCTCCGGCGTCCTGCAGACCATCAACTACGGCATCCGCCCGCTCGGCGCGCTCAGCGGCGGCGTGCTGGCCGTCGCCGTCGGGATGCGCGGCTCGCTGTGGATCTCCACGATCGGCGCGTCCTGCAGCGTCCTGTTCCTCCTGCCCTCGCCGCTGCGCAAACTGCGCGAGGTACCGGCTGAGGCCGCCTGAGCCGACGTGGACGGCCGTCCCCCACTCCCTTACGTGGACGACGCCGCCGACGTCCCCGAGCCCGCCGCAGCCGGCGTCGGTGTGGCGAATGCCGGCTGCGGCGGCCGAACCGGGAACCCCGCCGCCGCCCGCGCCTCGACGAACGACTCGATCAGCGCCGGGTGCACGGGCCCGTTGGAGGCAACCAGATCCGCGTCCCCGGGATGCCACTCAAGCCCGGCGTAGGTCGTGGCCTTCCCACCGGCCTCGCGCACCAGAAGCACCCCGGCGGCCCAGTCCCACGGGCCGCAGCGCTGCTCCCAGTAGCAGTCCAGCCGGCCGGAGGCGACCCACGCCAGGTCGATCGCCGCACTGCCGGTGCGCCGCACGTCCCGGGACTGCCGGAACACCGAGGAGAACTCGGCCAGGTTGTCGTCGGGGTCGAAGGACCGGGTCGGCGGGAAGCCGGTGGCCAGCACCGCCCGGTCCAGCCGCCGCACCGGCGAGGCACGCAGCCGCCGACGCCCCTCATACGCCCCGCGCCCGGCCTCGGCCCAGTACACGCGTCGGCGCGCCACGTCCGCCACCACGCCCAGCGCCAGCCGCTGCCCGTCCCAGAACGCGATCGAGCAGGCGCAGTGCGGGATGCCGCGCACGAAGTTGGTGGTGCCGTCGACCGGGTCGATGAACCAGGTCGGCCGGGCCAGGTCCATCTCGGCCAGGCCGCCGCCCTCCTCGCCGACGATCGCGTGGTCCGGGTGGGTGGCCTTCAGCCAGGACCGGACCAGCCGCTCGACCCGCAGGTCGGTGGCGGTGACCAGGTCCGCGGCCGAGGTCTTGAAACGGAGCCGGCGCGGCTGGGCCGAGCGGCGGATCAAGGTGGCGGCCTCCCGGGCGACGCGGATCGCGCCGAGGGTCGCGGGGTGGGGCAAGGGCATGGCAAGGTCCTTCTATCAACCGTCGTCGTCAGCCACTGTACGTCAACCATCTTCCTCGGGCGCCGCGGGCAGCGCTGCAGTCGTCGGCGCGGGCGGCGCGTCAGTCGGCGGCGCGAGCGAGGCATCAGTCGCCGCCGCAGTTGCCTGCTCCTCCGGCGCCACGACAGGGTCCGGCGCCTGCTCCTCAAGCCCCGGCATCCGTTCCAGCTCGTGGCTGAGCGCGTCCAGTTCCGCTCCTCCCGACATGAGCCGCACCAGGTCGTCCCGCCCGATCTCGCCCTTGGCCCAGTCCCCGAGCAGCCGGCCCCGGTTCAGCACCACGAACCGGTCCCCCACCGGGTACGCGTGGTGTGGGTTGTGCGTGATGAACACGACGCCGAGCCCGCGCTCCCGGGCCTGCGCGACCCGGCGCAGCACCACCCCGGCCTGCTTCACGCCGAGCGCCGACGTCGGCTCGTCCAGAATCAGGACCCTGGCCCCGAAGTGCACGGCGCGGGCGATCGCCACCGACTGCCGCTCCCCGCCGGACAGCGTGCCGACCGGCTGGTCCGGGTCGCGCAGGTCGATGCCCATCGCCGCCAGGCCCTCGCGGGTACGGGTCCGGGCGGCCTCGACGTCGAACCGCCGCCACGGGCCCCAGCCCCTGGTCGGCTCCGACCCCAGGAAGAAGTTCCGCCAGATCGCCATCAGCGGCACCATCGCCAGGTCCTGGAACACGGTCGCGATGCCCGCGGACAAGGCGTCGCGCGGGCTGTGGAACTTCACGGCCCCGCCGTCCACCCGCACCTCGCCCTCGTCCGGTGTGAACACCCCGGACAGGATCTTGATGAGCGTGGACTTGCCGGCTCCGTTGTCGCCGAGCACGCACGTCACCTGCCCGGCGCGTACCGAAAGCGACACCCCGGACAAGGCCCGCACGCTTCCGAAGTACTTGCCGACCCCGTCGGCCTCCAGCAGCACGGCGCCCACGGCTGCGGCGCCGGGCGCCGCCATCGGCGCATCGTCCGTCGTCGTCATCGGCGCGCCCTCATCGCTCGCTGGTAGGTCAGGGTATTGACGGCCACGGCCAGGAACAGGATCGCGCCGAGGAACGTGAAGTCCCAGGAGCTGTCCCAGCCGGAGTAGATGACGCCCTGCAACGCCATCCCGATGATGCAGGCCCCCAGCGCGGCACCGAGCGCCGAGCCGTGCCCGCCGGTGAGCAGACAGCCGCCGACCACCGCGGCGATGATGTAGTAGAACTCGTAGCCGACACCTTGCTCGGACACCGCGGTGTTGGTCTGCAGGAACGAGATGACGCCGACCAGCGCGGCGGCGGTCGAGGTCGTCATGAACAGCAGGATCTTGGTACGCCGCACCGGGACCCCGACCTTGCGCGCGGCGTCGGCGTCGCCGCCGACCGCGAACACCCAGTTCCCAAACCGGGTCCGGGCCAGGACCCAGACCGCGACGACCGTGACGCCGACGAACCACAGGATCCCGGTCTGGTAGCCGACCGGCAGCCCGGAGCTGTGGGCGAAGGAGCCGCCGAAGACGTCCTTGGCGCTCTTGAGCCCGGGATGGTCGGTGCCGGTCAGGCCGATGTTGGTGCTGCCGTGGTTCACCTTCAGCACTCCGCCGACCGACAGGCCGCGGAAGACGAAGTAGGTGGCCAGCGTGACGATGAAGCTCGGCAGCCCCGAGCGGGTCACGACGAGCCCGTTCACCGCGCCGACCAGCGCCCCGAAGGCGAACGTCACGGCGACCGCGGCCCAGGCGTTCCAGTGCTCGTTTCCGACCAGCAGCGCCATGATGATCGCGCAGAACCCGGTCATGCCGCCGGTGGACAGGTCGAACTCGCCGCCGATCATCAACAGGCCGACCGGCACCGCCATGATCCCGAAGAACGCCGCCTGCTGCGCCCAGGCCTGGAAACCGGTCTGGGTCAGCCACAGGTGCTGCGGGGTGCTGTCGGTGATCGTGAACAGCACGAACACCGCGACCGCGCCGAGCAGCGCGCCCAGCGCCGGGCGTCGCAGAATCCTGGTGAGCGCGCCGGCCTGTCCGCCGCGGCCGTCCCCGGTCCCGGGATCGGCCGCCGGCGGTCCGGCGGGCGGCGGCCCGGCCTCATCGGGCCGGGCCACCGCCGTGTCCGCGCTGGTCATCAGTCGTCCCCGGCCGCGATCGCGGCGGCCACCGACTTGACGTTGGTGCTGTCGACGAGCTTGGGGCCGCTGGCCACGGTGGTGCCGCCGCCGACCGCGTTGCCCTCGTGCTTGTCGTAGAGGTACAGGAACTCCACCGGGAGGTAGCCCTGGAGGTACTGCTGCTGGTCCACGGCGAAGTCGAGGGTCGGCGGCGAGGCCTCCAGGTCGTTCTGCACGTCGCTGTTCAGGTCGAAGGTGGCGATCTTCACGTTGGCGGGCTTGGCCGTCACCAACGACTGGCCGATCGCGTTGTTCAGCGTCATCACGGCGTTGATCCCGGGATGCGACTGGAGGTAGGCGGTGACCTGGCCGACGGCCTGCTGCGGGTTGGAGGCGGCGTTCGGCGTGGACAGGAGCAGCTCGGTGCAGGCCGGACCGGACGCCGGGGCGGTGCCGGTGGAGCACCGCTGTCCGACGCCGAGGCCCTGGGCGATGCCGTCGCACCGGTCGAGCAGGTTCTGCCCGGACTGGTGGACGACGCAGAGCACGTTGGTGGCGCCTTCCTTGGCGAACCGCTGTCCGGCCTGCTTCCCGGCCAGTTGCTCGGGCTGCCCGACGCAGGTGATGGCCTTGGACGCGGCGATGTCGGCGTCGTCGCAGCCGGCGTTGACCAGCACCACCGGGATACCGGCGGCAGCGGCCGAGGCCAGGGTGGAGTTCATGACGCTCGGCGCGTGGTCGGAGACGACGATCCCGTTCACCTTGGCGTTGATCGCGTTCTGGATCTGCGCGTTCTCGGCGTTGTCGTCCGGCTGGGCCTGGCCCTGCTGCTGCGAGCCGTAGGTCTCGGACAGCTTGCAGCCGGTGTCCTTGGCCGCGTCCTTGGCGCCCTTGTAGACGACGCTCCAGAAGTTCCCGTTGTCGCCGTGGGTGATCACGGCGAAGGTGTAGGGACAGGAGCCGCCGCCCGAAGCGGTCTTGGCCGAGCCGGACGAGCTCGACGAGCAGCCGGCGATCAGGAGCAGTGCGGCCAGCGCCGCGGTGAGCAGCCGGCCGGTCCGAAGAGTCCGAAGACGTGTTCTCGGTGCCATACGTGCCTCCTCCACATGTGTGGTTCACAGGTACGGGCGTTGAGCTTTCTTCGCCTCCTCATACCCCGATCTGGCCGCGATTGTGGATTCCAGTTCTGACACCTGCGCGACCGGCACGTCCCACCAGGCGCCGCCGTCCGGGGCGCCGGCCATCGGATCGGTGGTGACGTGCACGACCGTGATGCGGTCGGCCGTCTTCGCGCGCGCCAGCGCCGCTTCGAACTCCTCCAGATCGGTGGCCCGTTCGACGGCGGCGCCGAGGCTCGCGGCGTTGGCGGCCAGATCGACCGGGAGCGGGCCGCCGTCCAGGCGTCCGGAGGCGGCGCGGTAGCGGTAGGCGGTGCCGAAGCGTTGGGAGCCAAGGGATTCCGAGAGCCGGCCGATGGAGGCGTAGCCGCCGTTGTCGACCAGGACCACGATCAGCTTCACGCCTTCGGCGACCGCGGTGACGATCTCCTGGGCCAGCATCAGGTAGGAGCCGTCGCCGACCATGACGTAGACCTCGCGCTCGGGCGCGGCCAGCTTCACCCCGAGGCCGCCGGCGATCTCGTAGCCCATGCAGGAGTAGCCGTACTCGACGTGGTAGGACTTCGGATCGCCCTTGCACCGCCACAGTTTGTGCAGATCCCCGGGCATCGAACCGGCCGCGCAGACCACGACGTCGGCCGGATCGACGGCGTCGTTGACGGCGGCGATCACCTCGATCTGCGAAGGCAGCGGCGCGTTGGCGAAGTTGTAGGCGGCCGCCAGCGTGCGGGCCCACCGCGCGCGGGTGTCGGCGATCTCGGCGCGATAGGCGGTGTCGGTCGTCCAGCCTTCGAGCTCCGCGCCGAGTTCTTCAAGTGCCGCACGGGCGTCGGCGACCACTGATATGCCCGCGTGCTTGGCGGCGTCGAAGGCGGCGACGTTGATGTTGACGAAGCGCACGCCGGGATCGGCGAAGACGGTGCGCGAGGCGGTGGTGAAGTCCGACCAGCGGGTGCCGATGCCGATGACGACGTCGGCTCGCGCGGCGATCAGGTTCGCCGCGGAGGTGCCGGTCGCACCGACCGCGCCGAGGGACAGCGGGTCGTCGTGCGGCATCGCGCCTTTGCCCGCCTGGGTTTCGGCGACCGGGACGCCGGTGGCGTGCGCGAAATCCCGGAGCGTGTCAGTGGCCTGCGAATAGGTGACACCGCCGCCGGCGATGATGAGCGGCCGTTCGGCGCCTCTGATCGCGGCCAGGGCCCGGCGCAGGGCTTCGCGGTCGGCCCGGGGGCGCGGGACGTGCCAGAGGCGGTGCTCGAACAGCTCCTCGGGCCAGTCCCACGCCTCAGCCTGCACGTCCTGCGGCAGGGCCAGCGTCACGGCCCCGGTGTCGGCGGGGTCGGTCAGCACCCGCATGGCGGCCAGCAGCGCCGCCGGCAGCTGCTCGGGGCGGTTGACGCGGTCGAAGTAGCGGGACACCGGCCGCAGCGTGTCGTTGACGGAGATGTCCAGGCTGCGCGGGTCTTCGAGTTCTTGCAGGACCGGGTTGGCGGTCCGGGTCGCGAAGACGTCGCCGGGCAGCAACAGCACCGGCAGGCGGTTGACCGTGGCCAGCGCCGCGCCGGTGACGAGGTTGGTGGCGCCGGGGCCGACGGAGGTGGTGCAGGCGTAGGCGGACAGCCGGTCGCGCATGCGGGCGAAGGCGGCGGCGGTGTGGACCATCGCCTGCTCGTTGCGGGCCTGCCGGTACGGGAGCAGCGTGGGATCGGCCAGTTCCAGGCCGAGCAGCGCCTCGCCCAGACCGGCGACGTTGCCGTGGCCGAAGATGCCGAACACGCCCTCGATCAGGCGGTGCTCGACGCCGTCGCGCTCGGTGTGCTGCACCGCCAGGAAGCCGACCAGGGCCTGGGCGACGGTGAGCCGGCGGGTGCCGGGGCTGATCAGGGTGCTCATTTCAGAGTGCTCATTCCCGAGCTCGTTCCCGCGTCCACTCCCGGGTCCACTCCCGCGCTCATTCCCGCACCCCGGACTTCACCAGCGCGGTGGCGGTGTCCACCGCCGCGGCGACGTCGCCGTCCGGCGGGTAAAGCAGGGCTCTGCCGACGACCAGGCCGTTCACGCCCTCCAGCGCCAGCGCCTTCTCCCAGGCCGCGTACGTCTCCTCCGGCGCGCCGTCGGGATCGCCGCCGAGCAGCAGGACCGGCAGTGTGGTGGCGGCCAGGACCCGCTCCATGTCCTCGACCACCGGCAGCTTGAGCCAGGTGTAGGCGCTGGTCGAGCCCAGGCCGCCGGCTATCGCGCAGGCGCGTACGACGGCGGCGGCCGACAGGTCGTTGCGCAGCCGGCCGTTGTCGGCCCGGGCCGCCATGAACGGCTCGATCATCGCCACCAGCCGCCGCGCGGCCAGCTCGGACACGGCCCGGCCGCAGGCTTCCAGCGTCGCGACGGTGTCCGGGTCGCCGAGGTCGATGCGCAGCAGCATCTTGCCGCCGTCCAGACCGGAGGCGGCGATCGCGGCGGCGTCGTAGGCGGTGAAGCGGTCATCGAGCTCTGAGACGGAACCGGCCAGCCCGCCCCGGTTCATGGAGCCGACGACCACCCGGTCCTCCAGCGCCCCGAGCAGCAGCAGATCCTCCACGATGTCGGGCGTGGCCAGCACCCCGTCCACACCGGGCCGCGCCAAAGCCACCACCAGGCGGTCCAGCAACTCCCGCCGATCACCCATCGCCAACGGATCGTCGCGCACCCCCAGCGCCCCGCGCGCCGGATGGTCCGCGGCGATCAGCATGAGCCGCCCGCCGCCGTCCAGCAACGAGCGCCGGCGCCGCCGCTGCAACGCGGCCGCCGCGATCGCCTCCGGCTCGGCGACGCGCAGTCGCCGAAGCCTCCTGAGCTCCCCGACGTCAAGCATGGACGACCTCCATGGGCGATTCGGGGCGCGGGGGGCGGCGCCGGGTGGGGGTGTCGGCCGGCCCGGCGCCACACCGCCGGGCCGGCCGACGGCAGGCATGCCCTATCAGTCCTTTGAGCGCGGCCCGCGGAACCGTGAGTGCGGCCCGCGAAGCCGCGCCCTCACACATCCCCGACCTCCAGCGCCGCCAACACCTCATCGGTCCCCGGCATCGCCGTCGAGCACTCGATCCGCGCGGCGACCAGCGCCCCGGCGGTGTTCGCGAAGCGCAGCATCCGCTCCAGCGGCCAGCCCTCCAGCAGCCCGTGACACAGCGCGCCGCCGAAGGCGTCGCCCGCGCCGAGGCCGTTGAGCACCTTCACCGGCCGGGCCGGGACTTCGAGCGTCGTGTCCGCGGTCTTGGCGAGCACGCCGTCTGCGCCCAGCTTCACCACCGCCAGCTCGGGCCCCAGGCTCAACAGCGCCTGCGCGGCCAGGTGCGGATCGCTCTCCCCCACCGCCGTGTAGCACTCGTCCACGTTCCCGACCGCGACCGTCACGTGCGGCAGCGCCAAGCGCGCCGCGCGTCCGGCAGCTGTGCGCGACTCCCAGAACTGCGTGCGGTAGTCCAGGTCCAGCACGGTGTGCGGCCTGCGCTCCCGTACCTGCCACGCCGCGTGGTGCGCCGAGCGGCTGGGTTCGGCGGACAGCCCGGTGAGCGTCGCCCAGAACACGCCCGCGCCGGCGATCGCGTCCAGGTCCAGCTCCTCCGGGTCGATCATCAGGTCCGGGGCCTTGGGCCAGCGGTAGAAGTAGATCGGGAAGTCGTCCGGCGGGAACATCTCGCAGAAGGTGACCGGCGTCGGCACGCCCTCGATCTCGGCCAGGAACGCGTCGTCGACCCCGAACCCGCGCAGCGCGCGCCGTGCGAAGCGCCCGAACGGGTCCGCACCGACCCGGGTGACCACCGCGGTGCGGCGGCCGTGCCGGGCGGCGGCGACCGCGACGTTGGTGGCGCTGCCGCCGAGGAACTTGCCGAACGTCTCGACGTCCTCCAGTCCCACGCCGACCTGGAGCGGGTAGATGTCCACGCCGATCCGGCCCATCGTGATGACGTCGTAGGTCATGCCAGGCCCTCCAGGTAGGCGGCGCAGGCGCGCACGTCGGCGGCGGGGCCGGCACCGTCCGGCGGCTCGGCGTCCAGCACCGTGTCCTGCTCCAGCACGTACCAGCCCTGATATTCGTTCCCTTCCAAGGCGGACACGACTCCTGCGATGTCGGCGTCGCCCCGGCCCAGCGGCCGGTACATCCCGGCGCGCACCGCGTCGTAGTACGTCACCTCGCCGGCGCGGACCCGCTCGGCCGCGGCGGCGTCCACGTCCTTCAGGTGGGTGTGCACGATCCGGTCGCCGGCCTCGCGCGCCAGCCGGGCCGGGTCGCCGCCGCCGATCAGCAGGTGCCCGGTGTCCAGGCACAGCGGCGTGGCCGAGCCGTCCAGGAACCGGTCCACGTCCTGGCCGGTCTCGATCATCGTGCCGACGTGCGGGTGCAGGCAGGTCCGGATGCCCAGGCCGACCGCGCGGGTGCGGATGCGGTCCAGGTTCCAGAACAGCCGGCGCCAGCCCGCGGCGTCCAGCTCCGGCCGGGAGTCATAGCCCTCCCGTCCGGTGACGGCGGCCAGGACGAGCAGGTCGGCGCCGGAGGCGGTGAAGCCGTCCAGGGCTTCGGCCACCGCCGGCCAGGCGTCGTGGTCGGGTTCGTGCAGCACCACCGGGACGAAGCCGCCGATGGCAGCGAGCTGATATTCGCGCAGCAGGGTGCGGCGGGCATCGGGGTCGTCGGGCAGGAAGCCGTCGGGGCCGAACTCGGTGGCCCGCAGGCCCGCCTCGGCCATCTCGGTCAGTACCCGCGAGGCAGAGAGCTGATGTCCCCAGCCCGGCACCTCGCAGACGCCCCACGAGATCGGCGCGCCGGCGATCCGTTCCACGATGTCCTTGGCGCCCCTGGCACTGCCGGCGTTGCTGGTACCCCTGGCACTGCCGGCACTGCCGGCACTGCCGGTACTCCTCGCACTGCTGGCACTCATCGCCGCACCTCGGCCAGCTTCACCGGCCGGTCCTCGGCTCGGGAGATGTCACAGGCTTCTGCGACGTAGAGCGCCTCCAGCGCGTCGCCGACCGGGCAGGGGTTCTCGATACGGCCCGCGGCGAACTCCACGAAGGCTTGCAGCTCCCTGACGTACGCCTCGCGGAAGCGGTCCAGGAAGCCGGCGTGCGCCGGGCCCTTCGGCCACGCGGCGTCACCGGATTTCTCCTCGGGGCCGTCACCGACCGGCCGCAACGGAAAACCGTCGTCGTACCCCGCGCCGACACTCCCGCGCGTCCCCTGCACATCCAGCGTCACCGCATACCCCGCGCCGTGATAGCGCGTCGCCGTCACCGTCGCCAACGCGTCGTCGTCCAGCCGCAGCACCGCGGCCGCGGTGTCAGCGTCGCCGGACTCGGCGAAGAACGCCTCACCGCGGGCCGAACCGGAGGCGAACACCGAGGTCACCTCGCGGCCGGTGACCCAGCGGATGGCGTCGAAGTCGTGCACACTACAGTCCCGGAAGATCCCGCCGGAGGTCGCGATGTATCCGGCGGGCGGCGGGAACGGATCGCAGGTCTGGGCGCGCAGCGTGTGCACCCGCCCCAGGGCACCGGCCAGCACCTCGGCGCGCGCCGCCGTGTACCCGGAGTCGAAGCGGCGCTGGAACCCGATCTGCACCCGGCCGCCGTACTTGTCGACGCCCTTGATGACCTCCAGCGTCTTGGCGCTGTTCTCGGCCACGGGTTTCTCGCAGAACACCGGCACCCCGGCGGCGACCCCGCGCTCGATCAGCTCGGCGTGACTACCGGTGGGCGTGGCGACGACGAGCCCGTCCAACTCGGTGCGCAGCAGCGAGCCGATATCGGGCGCCCACCGCACCCCGAGCGAGGCGGCCGACTCCTCGGCCCGGCCGCCCTGCACATCGGCGACCACCACCTCGACGCCCGGCAGCGCATGCAGCGTCCTGGCGTGCAGGGCCCCGATGCGCCCGACGCCGACCAGCCCCAACAGTGTCATACCAGCCTCCGTCGCCGCGGGTGCGTGTGGTGGCCACTTGTTGCGAGCTTCCTGCGCACCGGGCAGCCGGTCAACCGAATGTTATGACATTTTAACTTCCGGACAGGTTGTCATCACGGCCTTGATACCTCCCGGACCCCGACAGCGCCGGGGTCCCGGCCGATGACACCGCCTCCTACGGATATCGTCCGTAGATGCCCCGCTACACCGCCGAGGACCTGGCCGCCGCGAACGGCCGCCACATCCCGGACATCATCGGCCCGGACCTGGACGTCCTGTTCTGCGGCATCAACCCCGGCCTGGTCTCGGCCCTGACCGGGCAGCACTTCGCCCGGCCCGGCAACCGGTTCTGGCCGGCGCTGCACCGCTCCGGCTTCACCCCGCGGCAGCTGGCGCCGGCTGAGCAGGAGGAGCTGATCGGGCTGGGGCTGGGCATCACCAACGTCGTGGCGCGCGCCACCGCCGGCGCCGCCGAGCTGCGGGCCGAGGAGTACCGCGGCGGCGGGGAGGTGCTGCGGGAGAAGGTACGCGAGTTCCGGCCACGGTGGCTGGCGGTCGTCGGGATCGGCGCGTACCGGGTGGCGTTCGACGCGCCGAAGGCCGTGATGGGCCGCCAGGGGCAGGTGGTCGGCGAGACCGGGGTGTGGGTGCTGCCCAATCCCAGCGGGCTGAACGCGCACTACACGGTCGACACGCTCGCGGCGGCGTTCGCGGAGCTGCGCGAGGTCGTGCGGGAAGGACCGGACACCGCCGGCCGGAGCGGCTCCTGAGGTCCTCACGTCTTGGGGGGAGTCGCCAGCAGGGGCGAGCCTGTGGCCTTCACATCCGCGAGCCACTTGGTCGTGCCGCTCGTGGCGTCCAGGCAGGCGAGCGCGTACTTCTCGGTGTTGCTGTTGAGCTGGTAGGCGACGTTCATGAACGCCTCACCGCCCGCGGTCACGACAGCTGAGTCCTGGAGGAGGAGGTCTTTCCGTTCCCAGAGCTTGGCGCCGGTCGCGGCATTGAACCCGGCCGGGTTGAGGTAGAAGCCGGAGTAGTTCCCAGCCATGGACGTCGCGCTGACGAAGCCCTCCTCGTAGCCGACCAGCACCGTGCCGGAGGCTGCGGGCGAGGCCGCCGGGCCGTCCACCGCCCGCTCGGTCAGGACCGTGACCGACCAGCGTTCGCGGCCGTCGGCCAGGTTGAGGCCGCACATCTGCGCACCCCGCTGGCAGTAGACCTGGTCGCCGGCGACGACCGGACGGCTGAAGGATCCACCGGACGCGGTCCACTGCAACCGGCCGCTCCCCCGGTCCAGCGACACCAGGTACTGCTCGCCCACTGTCAGCAGCAGCCTGTCACCGGCGATCACCGGCGTACCGCAGTCGCCCGAGGCCGACCAGCTCCAGACCTTCGTCCCGTCGGCGGCCTTGACCGCCACGACGAAGTTATTGGGCAGGCTGAGATAGACGGTGCCGTCAGTGCCGACCGGACTGCTCCGCATGGCGTTGCCGTGGTAGTCGTAGTTCCAGCCCCGGGGCCGCAGGGTCGTCGCGTCGAGCACGTTGACCTTGTTGTCCCAGTTCGCCACGAACAGCTGCCCGTCGAGGTAGAGCGGCACCGCGGTGACCAGGTTGTCTGTACGGTCGGGCAGAGCCTGCCGCACCAGTCGGCGGCCACGGGCGTCGACCGCGTTCAGATAGCCGCTGTCGTCGAGGAGGTAGACGGCGGACGGCCCCATGCAGACCGCCACAAGATCGCTGTGCGCGGTGAGCGCGTACGTCCACAGCACCTTGCCGCTCCCGGCGTCCACCGCGACCGCCGCGTCCTCGATGCCGGTGTAAAGGACCTGCCCGGCGACCGGGCCAGAGCCGGCGTCTGGCCCACTGTGCCCCGAGCCGGGACCCGCGCCAGCACCGGAACCGGAGCCCGAACCGGAGCCTGACACCCGGCCGGAACTGCCACAGCCGGCCAGCCCCAGCAGCGGGACCGCGGAACCGGCGGCCGTCACCGCGGCCAGGAATGCGCGGCGTTCCATGAGCTTCCCCCCGTCAGCTTCCACCCGTGCGCTCAGCGTGCCCGGCCCTTCCCGGCCCGGTCAAGGACCGGTCCCCAAGCCTTGGCCCCATAATGTAAGGACGCCGCATCGGGGAGGCATGACGTGAATATGAACGGCAACGTACGCAGCGCGGACCCCGCAGGTCCCGCCGCCACCGACCAGATCGGCCCGTATCTGCTGGTCACCCAGCTCGGATCCGGTGCGATGGGCCGGGTGTTCCTGGGCACCGACGCCGACGGGCGGCAGGCGGCGGTGAAGGTCGTCAGGTCCGATCTGGCCGACATCCCGGCGTTCCGCAAGCGTTTCGCGCGGGAGTTGGAGGTGGCCGGGCGGGTGCGTTCCCCGCGGATCGCAGAGATCTACAACGCACAGACCGACGGCACGCGACCGTGGCTGGCCACCGAATACGTCCCCGGGCCGACCCTGCAGGACGCGATCGAGCAGGGCGGCGCGTTCGACGACGGGCGTCTTCGGGCCCTGGCAGCGGCCATCGCCCAAGCCCTGCGGGTCATCCACGCCGCGGAGGTCGTCCACCGCGACCTCAAACCCGCGAACGTCCTGCTCGGCCCGGACGGGCCCAAGGTCATCGACTTCGGTGTGGCCCGCGCCCTGGACGCCTCGCTGCTGACCAACACCGGCCAGACCCTCGGCACACCCGCGTTCATGTCTCCCGAGCAAGCCGACGGGCGCTCGGTGGAAGCCGCCTCCGACGTGTTCGCCCTCGGCGCGCTTCTGGTGTTCGCCGCGACCGGCCGGCTCGCCTTCGGCGACGGCGCGCCGCTGGCGATCCTGCACCGGGTCGTCAACAACGAGCCGGACCTCACCGGCGTCGCCGACGATGACGAGGACCTGCGCCGGCTGGTCGAAGGCTGCCTGGCCAAGGAGCCTGGAGACCGTCCCACTCCGCAGCAGATCATCGACACCTTCGGCGAGGCCCGGTGGCAGCCGCTCACCGGAGTCGCGTGGCAGCCGCCGGCGCTGGGCCTCGGGCTGCCGCTGACCGCCGGGGAATCAGCCGACCTGCCCACCGTGGCCCTGGCACCCAAGCGCGCAGGCAAGCGCATCGCAGTGGCCTGCGGGGCCGCGGCTGCCGCGGTGATCCTGGCCTGCGTCGCCGTCGTCGAAGGCAGCGGCCGCGGCGGCGGCACTGCGAACGCCGCGGCCGACGCCCCGCGACCCGGTGGCACCATGTCCAGCAGCCAGAAGGGCGGGCCGTTCCCGCCGACTGCCGGCTCTTCCGGTGCTTCCGACACCAGCGGCGCCGGTGCTGTCGGCGGCTCCAGCGACCAGGCACTGTCGGACAAGCCCGCTGCGACCCCGATCGGCCCGGCCAGCCCGGTGAAGCCCGACGGCAGCACCGCGCCGCCGGCTCAGAACGGCTCGATCCCGGTCACGGTCACGGTCCCCGCCCAGGACCCGAACAGCCGGTCGACCTCGCACCCGCCAGTCACCACGGCGACCAAACCGGCGTCGCGCCCCACGCCGCACCCGACCCC
>NZ_JAAFYZ010000203.1 GCF_018274385.1 Catenulispora pinistramenti
GGGCGGGGACTGCGGTGGCCCGTAGCCAGGCTGCGGTGCCTGCGGCGGCCCATAGCCAGATGGCGGCGCCTGCGGTGGCCCGTAGCCAGGCGGCGGTGCGAAGGGCCCCGGCTGCGCAGGCGGCGGCGCATACCCACCCTCCGGCGGTTGCTGAACCGGCCCGCCAGGCGCCACCACGTTCAGCTGCTGCGTCGTGAACGCGGACGAGCCCTGCGGCTCGACGGTGTTCAGCTGTTGTGTCGTCAGCTCCGATGAGTCGGGACCCATCGGTGTTCCCTGGTCACCGGACTGAGCGTCGGGCATGTATCGGCTCCCCGTGTCAGTACTCGCATGTGTGTCTGAGCGGCAACTCAGCGTACTGTCGAGGAACACAGACGTACATAGCTCGACGGGAAACACGAAGGACCGGCAACAGGCATCACGATGTCCTGCGGCCGGTCCTTGCCCGTGTCGGGGCGGCCTGAGCTCAGCCTTCGGCGGCCAACGCGTCCGCCAGAGCGTTCAACCCCAGATCGTGGGAACCCTTCACCAGCACGACGTCCGCGGGCCGGATCAGCTTACGCGCCACCACCAGCGCCTCCTCGCGGTCGCGCACGTGGTGCACGACCATGTCCGGGGCCCCGGCGCGGGCGGCGTCGACCAGCGCCACCGGACCAGTCCCGTCATAGAACTCCGAGTCAGGCCCATCGACCACGACCAAAGCCGCGAACCCCAACTCGGCGGCCAGATCCCCGATCCTCCGATGCCGGGCAGCGGAATCAGTCCCCTGCGCCACCATCTCACCCAGGACCCCGACGATCCGTCGCGAATCATCGGCGGCCAGCGCCGTGGTCGCGTTCAGGGCGGCTTCCATCGACTCCGGGAAGGCGTTGTAGGCATCGTCGACAACCGTGACGCCGTCACTGTCGCGAGTCCGCACCGCCAGCCGCGAGGTGGAACGCGGCCCGCCCGTCGCGCTCAGCGCCGCGGCGATCTTCTCCACACCGATGCCCAGCGCCCACGCGGTCGCGGCGGCGGCCAGCGCGTTGCTGACCTGGTGCGCGCCGAGCAGCGACAGCTGGACCGGGGCGCTGCCGTCGGGGGTCTTCAGGGTGAAGGCCGACATCCCGTGCAGCAGCCGCTCGTCGACGGTGGTGATCACCGCGTCCGGACCGCGGCCGAACCACACCACGTCGGCCTCGGTGCGCGGGGCCATCGCGGCGACCCGGGGGTCGTCGGTGTTGAGCACCGCGATGCCGCCGGCGGCCGCCGACGGGAGCGCCGCGACCAACTCGGACTTGGCCGCCGCGACGATGCTCAAGGGATCCTCGCCCGCCGCCTCCGGACCCGCGCCCGCCACGAACGTCTCGACGTGGGCGTTGCCGACCGCGAGCACCACCCCCACCCGCGCCGGCGCGATCGACGTCAGATACGTGAGATCCCCGGCCTGTGCCGCGCCCATCTCCAGCACCAGGTACCGGGTCGACTCGTCGGCGCGCAGCACCGTCAGCGGCAGCCCGAGCTCGTTGTTGAAGGAACCGGCGGTGGCGATCGTCGGCGCCTGCGCCTCCAGGATCGTGGCCAGCAGGTCCTTGGTCGTGGTCTTGCCGAACGAGCCGGTGAGACCGATCACCAGCGGGTCGATACCGGCCAGGTTGTGCTTGGCCAACTGGGCCAGCGCGGACCGGACGTCCGCCACCAGCACGGCGGGCACCGGGACCGGCCGGGAGGCCAGCACCGCGGTCGCGCCGGCGGCCACCGCCGCCTCCGCGAACTTGTGCCCGTCGACCTGCGCGCCGTCGAACGCGGCGAACAGCCCGCCGGGGACGACGGCGCGGGAGTCCAGCGCCACCGGACCGTTCACGACACTCGCCGGATCGGCCTCATGCAGCGTTCCACCGACGACTTCGGCGATCTCGGCCAGACTGAGCGCTCTCACTTCGCCTCCACCGCCGCTTGCGCCGCCGCTTCCATCGCCGCACGGACGCCGTTCCGAGCCGGTCGCACCAGCGCCTGGTCTATGAGCCAGGTCAGCACCTTCGGCAACGGCACGCCGCTGGCGTTCCACGCCCGGGCGAACGAGGACCGGGTCGTGAAGCCGGGCATGGTGTTGATCTCGCAGACGTACAGCTCGTCCGCCTGCTCATTCCACAGGAAGTCCACCCGGGCCAGACCGAAGGCGCCGATCGCGGTGAACGCCTCCAGTGCCAGGGCCCTGATCCGGTCGGCGACCTTGTCCGGCAGATCGGCCGGGACCGTGAGCCGGGAATCGACGGCCTGGTACTTCTGCCGGAAGTCCAGCAGGCCGTTGTCCACGTCGATCTCGGCCGGAAGCGAGGCCCACAGGTCGCCGTCCGGGCTGATCAGCACGCCGCAGTCGATCTCGCGGGCGTCCTCCACGCCCTGCTCCACGATCACGGTGTTGTCCAGGGCGAACGCCTCATTCACCGCGCTCTTCAGCTCGCCGGCATCGGACACCCGGGTCACGCCGATCGAGGACCCGCCGGCCGCGGGCTTGACGAACAGCGGCCACTCCAGGCCGTTGAGCAGCGGCAGGACGTCGCGGGTCGCGGCCCAGCGCTCGGCCGTGAGCACGATGTGCGGGGTGACCGGTATGCCCTCGGCCAGGAAGGCGCGCTTCATCGCGACCTTGTCCATGCCGACCGCCGAGGCACCGACCCCGCACCCGACGTAGCGGACCCCGTACGCCTCGAACAGCCCTTGGATGACGCCGTCCTCGCCGAAGGCGCCGTGCAGCACCGGGAACGCGACGTCGACCCGGGCCAGCACCGTGCCCGGGTCACCGGCCCGCACCACGTTCAACGCCCCGTCCGCCCGGTTCGGCAGCAGCTCCACCGGCGTCCCGGCGATCGGCAGCAGATCGTCTATCGCGACGTCCGTGCCCGCCTCGGTGCGGGCGTACTCCAGCGCCTCACGCGGCAGCAGCATGAACCGCCCGGTCTTGGTGACACCGATCGCGTGCAGGGCGTAGCGGTCGCCGGGCAGGTTCCGGACGAGCGCCTTCGCCGACGCGCGGGACACGTCGTGCTCGTCGGACGGACCACCGTAGAAGACACCGACTTGAAGCAAGCCGTTGTCACCCTCGGGTGAAGCGTGTACTGGCGCGGAATGCAATTGGGACCCCTCCTGGTCATCTCAACCACTGCCAATTATGAGGGAACTCCGGAGGGCTGACGTCCGGAAGGCCGATCTTGGCCGACGCCGGGCCGGTGATGGCGGGTTTCCGGGGGCGGTGGTGTTGAGAGATGGCGGTGCACGGATGCTTGATGACCAGAGCATCTCGAATGGGACATATCGGGTGTTATCGCGACGAGTCACCCCGCCCTGGTCGAGGGGCCCGTGCGCCAACACGGACCCCTCCTCCCGATCGCCTGGACCAACAGAGCTCGGGTTCATCTCCAGTGAACACACACAGTGCATGGCTTCACAAGGCAGCCGAAACAAGCGTGAACAACTCTCCCTTGGGTATCCGCAGGTCACAGTGCCGAGCCGGGCCGTGGCACCGGACACGTCCGGATGGCGGCGGACGGCTCCGGATACCGCCGGATGCCACCGGACGGCACCGGACGGCACCGGACGGCCCCGGATTCCGCTGGCCAGAGCGTCATCAAGCATTTTTCCGGTCTGCTGGACGGCCCAGGACGCGCTGACGCACGATGGGTGGAGCGAACTCAGGGCTCTGTTCACGAGCCGACGCCAATCGGCCTGCCCGGTCGGGTTCGCGATGTTTCCAGCCTGGACCACCAAGAGTTTTGAGGAGCGATGTTGAACGTGGGGAAATCACTTGAGCGCCGGGCCCATGCAGGCCAAGCAGGCCAAGCAGCGGAAGTCGCCCAAGCAGCGGAAGCAGCCCAGGCAGCGCCGACCGTCCGCTGCCTCGCCGCCGGTGTGACTCGCCGGCCACCGGCGATCGTCATCGTCATCGTCTTCGCGGCCGTCTGCCTGATGGTCGGTCGAGGCTACGACGCCGTCGCCGTGACCACGGTGCTGGCCGGCGCCTGCCGGACGGTCACGCGGCTGGCGCGGCAACTACCGTCGCGCCCGGCGCTCTAGCGGGTCCATGGGCCGCCCCGAAGAATCCGTAGCGTCCGAGGGTCCGCTGGCAGAATTCGCCCGCGACCTCCGGGCGCTGCGCCATGCCACCGGGCAGATTCCGTACCGGGACCTCGGGCGGCTGGCGCAGTATTCGCCCAGTGCCCTGTCCACCGCGGCCAGCGGGCACAAGCTACCCACCATCGAACTGACCCTCGCGTTCGTCCGAGCCTGCGGTGGCACCCCGGACGACGTGCGGACCTGGGAGCAACGCTGGCACGAGGTCAACGAGTCGCTGGGCCGGCCCGGAAGGGCCCCGTGCCGTCCGCGGCTGACCGGCCTGACCCGCCGCTTCGCCGATGCCGACCCCGCGAACGCGCGGAACGTCGTGCAGTTCGTCGGCCAGATGCACAAGCTCAAGATCGGATCCGGTCAGCTGACGCTCCGGGATATCGCACGGCGTGCGCGCGACGCCGGCAAGAGCCTGCCGACGAGCACGCTCTGCGACGCGCTGAAGGGCGACCGGCTTCCGCAGTGGCGGGTCGTCGAGGCGTTCGTCATCGCCTGCGGCGACGAGGAGGCGCTCGATCGGTGGCATGAGGCCTGGACGCGACTGGCCATGGCCACTGTCACGCCGCACGCGGAGACGGGGCTGTACACCGTGCCGCGGCGGATCGCCCAGCCAGATCAACCTGTGAGTCATGGGCCGACATCCGGCACCGGAACGGATCGGGGACGGGCACCGCTTGAGGATGGTGATCCTCGCGAAATCGGCCCCTACCGATTGCTCGGCCTCCTTGGCGAAGGTGGCATGAGCATTGTCTATCTTGGAGTGGACGAGTCCGGAGAGCAGGCCGCCGTCAAGGTCGTGCATCGTGAGCTGGCCCGCGACGTTGAATTCCGCCAGCGATTCCGGCGTGAGGTCGGTATGTTGCAGCGCATCCCCGCCGGACGGTCCTTCGCCCGGATGCTGGCTGCCGATCCGGAAGCCGAGCGACCGTGGCTTGCCACGGAGTATGTTCCGGGCCCGTCGCTGGCGGAGGTGGTGGCGTGGGATGGACCGCTCTCGCCGTCCGCGGTCCGGCGGCTCGGGGCCGATCTGGCCGCGGCGTTGGCGACGGTGCACGGGTTGGGCCTGGTCCACCGGGATGTGAAGCCGGGGAACGTCCTGATGGCGGAACAGGGCCCGAAGCTCATCGACTTCGGCATCGCCCGCGACGACGGCGCATCGAAGATCACCCGGACCGGTATCGCCGTTGGGACGCCGGGATTCATTGCGCCGGAACAGCTACTCGGCAGGCGCGAGATCGGACCGCCCGCAGACGTCTTCGCCCTCGGCGCGGTACTGGCCTTCGCGGTCACCGGACGGCATCCGTTCGGCGAGGGTGATCCGACCTCCATGATGTATCGGATTACGCATGAGCAGCCTGATCTGGACGCTGTTCCGGCCGAACTGCGGGAGGTGATTGCACGCTGCCTGGCCAAGGACCCACACGAGCGGCCGTCGGCGGAGGAGGTCGCAGAGATATCGCCGACCATTGCGATCCCACCCGCGTCGGAACAGCCCACATCGGAACCGTCCACCAGGCGGCATTGGGCCGCGCCGATCAAGGCCGCGCAGACGTTGCTTCACCTGAAGCTTCCGCCCCGGCGGTAGCTGTCACACGCGTCGCGGCCTGGACCGCGACGCCGATCCGGACCCGCTCATCCTCGGCAGTCGTCTCCACCCCTATACACCACCCTTGACCTCGGGGCCATACTGCTATCCATGGAGCCCGCTCGATCAGGAGCGTTACACCGTGACCTCGCCCACGCGGTTCGCATGGGCCCCTTCTCCGCGACGCTGCACCTGGCGATCGAGGCCAGCGGCCTGACCCTGGAGCAGGTGCGCGCGGAGCTCGCCGCCCGTGGCGCCCTGGTGTCGATGGCGACGCTGAGTTATTGGCGGCGCGGCCTCAGCCGGCCGGAGCGGCCGGAGTCGTTGGTCGCGGTGCGGTCGCTGGAGGAGGTGCTGGGGCTTTCGGCGGGGGCGTTGAGCGGGCAGTTGGGGCCGCGGCGGCCTCGTGGGCGGTCGGCTGTGCGGCGGGAGTCAGGGCTCGATGTCGTCGATGCGTGGGGTGCTCATCGGGAGTACGACGATCTGCTGCGCGGCCTGGATCCCGCCGGGCGCCTGGAGCTGACCCGGCTGTCCACCCTCGACCGCTACAGCCTCGGGCCCGATCGGCGCGAGGTGGCGCTGTCCACGTGCCAGGTCGTGCGGGCCGAGGCGGACGACCTGAGCCGGATGACAGTGCTCTACCGCACCTACGATCCGCCGTCGCCGGCCCCGGTCATGACCGCGCTGCACGGCTGCCGCGTCGGGCGGGTGCGGATCGCCGCCGACAGCGGGTTCGTGGCCGCGGAATTGCTGTTCGACCGGGTGCTGCGCCGCGGGGACACCACGGTCGTGGACTACGAGCTGACCGGACTGTCCCCGACCCCGCCCACCGAGACCGACTTCTACCAGCGCTTCTTCCCCTACGCCACCGCGATGTACGTGCTGATGGTGCAGTTCGACCCCGCGACGGTCCCGGCGCGCTGCGTGCGGTACGAGCGACGCACGGAAGCCGCGCCGGACCAAGGGGTCCGCGAGGTCTGGGTCGGCGCGACCGGGCAGGCGCACGTGATGGCGACCGACGTCCCACCCGGCGTGGTCGGCCTGCGCTGGGACTGGGGGGCGGGCCTGAACGACGCACCGTCGATACGTCGTGCAGACCCGCCCGCTCCGTGATCTCGCTGCTATCGCGATTCCGCAGGTATCGCGATTCCACTGCTATAGCCAATCAGGGCAGAACCCTGAGACCAGATCAGATCAGAATCAGAACCCGTACACGGTGTCTCCAAAGGCCGTCTTGCCCGAGCCGCCGCCGGAGTCGGTGGCGGTGACGGTCACCTGGTAGGTGCCCGCGGTGGTGGGGGTGCCGGAGATGTCCCCGGACGAGCTGATGCTCAGGCCCGGGGGCAGCCCGGTGGCGCTGAACGTCAGCGGCAGGTTCTTGCTGTCCGAGGCCTGGATCTGCAGGCTGTTGGACTGGAAGCCGACGAATCCGAACTGGTCGCCGGGATCGGTCACCGTGACGGTCCCGCCCCCGCCGCTGCCGTTGACGGTGAGCGAGTACGTCGCCGTGTGGGTCGTGCTGCCGGCGCTCCCGGTCACGGTCACCGGATACGTCCCGGCCGGGGTCGAGCCCGAGGTGCTGATCGTCAGCGTCGAGCTGCCGCCCGCGCTGACCGAGGTCGGGCTGAAGCTCGCCGAGGCGCCGGAGGGCAGGCCCGAGGCGGACAGCTGCACCGTGACCGCCGAACCGGCCGTGACCTTCGTGCCGACCGTGGCGGTGGCCGACGAACCCGGGTTCACCGAGCCCGACGCCGGGCTCAGCGACACCGAGAAGTCGTTGCTGGGCGGCGGCGGGGTGTTGCCGGCAGCGAAGCCGCTGACGCCGTTCGGTGTGCCGACCCCGGTCGGACCGTCCCAGCCGGTGCCCGCGTTGCAGATCACCGTGCCGCACGAGCCGTTGCTGCCGGAGGTGACGTCGTTGAACTTGGCCTCGTTGGCGTAGACGTAGGAGACGCCGTTGTCCCCGGACGCCGGCGCGCCGGCCTGAGCCCACATCGCCGAGATCAGCGGCGTGGCCAGCGAGGTGCCGCCGTACTCCAGCCACCCGGACTGGCTGTAGGTGTCGTAGACCGCCAGCCCGGTGTTCGGGTCGGCGTCGGCCGAGACGTCGGCGCTGGCCCGGTTGTCGCAGCCGGTGCTGATGTTCTGCTGGTAGGCGGGCTTGGCGAACAGCGAGGAGCAGCCGGAGCCGCCGCTGCTCCACACCGACTCCGACCAGCCGCGCGAACTCGAGTCCTTACTCAGCGAGGTCCCGCCGACCGCCACCACGCTCGGGAACGTCGCCGGGAACTGGGCGTTCGACCCGGACTGGGTCCCGCTGTCGCCGGTGGCCGCCGCGATCATCACGCCGGGGTGGTTGTAGTGCGAGTCCAGACCGGTGCTGAAGTTGCTCTCGGCGTCGGAGTAGCTGTTGGAGACGAACTTCGCGCCGAGCTTCACCGCCTCGTCGACGGCGGCCCCCAAGTCGGTGTCGTTGTTGGTGTTCGCCTCGACCAGCAGGATGTGACAGCCGGGGCACGCCGCGCTCACCGCGTCCAGGTCCAGCGTGATCTCCACTCCCCAGCCGGAGTCCCCGGTCGGGTAGTTGCTGCCGCCGCTCTGGTCCACCTTCGTGAAGCACCCGTTCGCCGTCGTGCACGCCGACAGGCCCCACTGCGAGCGGTAGGTCCCCAGGTCGCTCTCGGCGTTCGGGTCGTCGTAGGCGTCGACGATGGCGACCGTCTGCCCGCTGCCCGGATTGCTGCCCAGGTTGTACGCGGACTGGATGTCGCTGGGGCCGAACCCGGCCGGTGCCGCCGGTCTCGCGCCGCCGCGCACCAGCTGGAGCGCGTTGCAGTGCGCGTGCCCGGCGATGGCGCTGGCACAGGCGGCCGGGACCACTTGTGGAGCCGGTGCGGCTTCAGCGGGCCCCACACAGGCCAGGGCCGCCGCGGTGGATACGGCCGACATCATGGCGCCGGCCAGGAGTATCCGCCTCATGTGTTCTCCTCTCGTGCCCCGCCGGTCGCGTTGTCCGCAGCCTGATTCCGGGGGTTGAGTGGGAGTGTGCTGAACCGTGGGGGAGGGTGATAGAGCGCTTCACAGTGCCGGTGGCGGGCGGTTTCAATTCCTTGAATTGAGACTGAAATCCGACTTGGGCGCCATCCCCCGGGCGATGAGCGCGACGGCGGGGATCGAGCCGGTCAGCGCCGCCGCGACCCATACCGGCCCCAGACCGCCGGGGCCGGACAGCGCCGCGGCTCCCATAGCCGGGCCCGCCGCGGCGCCGATGTTGAGGGCCGCGGTCGCGTAGGAGCCACCCATGGTCGGGGCGTCGGATGCCGCGTAGAGCACGCGGGTGATCAGGGTGCTGCCGACCGCGAAGGACAACGCGCCTTGGACGAATAGGAGGCCCGGCAGCGCCACCGGATGCGCTGCGAACAGCGCGACACCGATCCAGCCCACTGGCAGCAGCGGCGTGCCGACCAGGAGCGTGAGCCCCGGATGCCGGTCGGACAGACGCCCCGCGACCGTGACGCCGACGAAGGAGCCGAGGCCGAACAGGACCAGCGCCACCGACACCCACCCGTCGCCCAGCCCGGCGACGCCGGTGACGATCGGCGCGAGGTAGGTGAACGCGGCGAACGTGCCGCCGTTGGTCAGCGCGCCGAGCAGCATGGCGAGGAGGAGGCGGGGCGTTCGGAGTTGCGCCAGTTCGGAACGCAGCGAGGGGCTGGCGTTCACTTCCCGTGGGCCCCGTACTGCGCTGTGTGTGGCCCGCGCGGCCTGTCTGGCCTGCCCGGTCCGGCCGGGGATGCCTTTGGCGATGCCGACGGCTGCCGGGACGCACAGCAGCGCGATGGCCCAGAACGTCGCCCGCCAGCCGAACGTGCTGCCGAGCAACGCCCCGGCCGGTACCCCGGCGATGGTGGCGAGCGTCGTGCCGGACAGCAGGACCGCCAGCGCTCGGCCCTTCCGGTCGGCCGCGACGAGCTGGGTCGTGGTGCTGAGCGCGACCGCCAGGAACCCGGCGTCGGCCAGCGCGGCCACCACCCGGGTGGCGAACAGAACCACGAAGGTCGGCGTGATCGCGGCCCCGACATGACAGAGCGCGAAGACGACCACGCACCCGAGAAGCGTGGCCCGAGCAGGCCACCGCCGGGCTAGAACGGCCATTGCGGGCGCGCCGACCACCATCCCGACCGCGAAGGCCGAGGTCAGCAGGCCGGCCGTCCCGATCGAGACGTCAAGGCTGTGCGCGATGTCCGGCACCAGACCGGCGAGCATGAATTCAGAAGTGCCCATGGCGAAAACGGCCAGGGCGAGCAGGTAGAGAGCAAGAGGCATCGAGGACTCCGAGGCGGGAGAACGGACGGAAGAACACGTCTCGTCACCACGGTCAGTCCCGCGGGCGTACCCGAACAGCCGCCCTCGCGATAGCGCGGCAGGCGGGGAAGGCTGGAACGCTTAGCGGTTCCGGTTCCCGTTCGGGTTCAGGCTCAAGATCAGGGGGCTGACGGTGTGACCGAAAGCCCCCACAGTGGATGCCTCGGGGCTCGACATGCCGCGCACACTACCCAAGATCGCCCCGGCAGCGCACATGGAATTCCTCCGGACCCACGCGGGTGCGACGCTCGGATCGCTTGTGCGGTTGCTATCGCTTGAGCAGGAAGGCGAGTGCCGGGCACTCGGAAACGGCTCTGCGGGCCCGGCGCCGGGCTTCGGCGGGGACCGGACGCTCCTGGAGGATCGGGTAGCCCCATTCGTCCAGCGAGACGACTTCCGGGAGGAGGTCGGCACAGGCACCGTGGCCTTGGCAGGCGGTCCAGTCGACGGCTGCGCGCAGGGTGATCGTGGTGGGCTCGGGCATCGGTCAGGATCCTTACTCGCTCGCAGTGCTCTGGCTTGCGGGCGGCATCGCTGTCGGGAGCATCGGGGGCCGGGCGGAGGCCCGGCATCGACCGCGGGAGTGGGCGTCGGCTTCGGCGGCGAAGGCGATCAGGGCACTGCGAGCGAGCCGGGCGGTGCCGTCCGGATGGCGGCAGGCGCCGCGTCCGGTGACCAGGCCGGCCCAGCGGGACAGGTCGTCGCGGATCTGCTGGAGGTCGCTGCGCGGGGTGGGGCGGGCCAGTTCGCCGAAGGCCGCTGCCATGCGGGGCAGGCCGTTCAGGCATGGGCCGCACTGGCCGGCTGATTCCAGGGCCAGGTAGCGCAGGATCGACGCGGTCTCGACCAGGCCGCAGCGGTCGTGGGGGAGGACGGCCAGGAGGCCCGCACCCAGCGGGACGCCCAGTGTTTCAGCACTGACGCTGGTGTCTCCGGTGATCGCTCTGATGCCGGCCCCGACTTCGCGGCCCGATCGTGCCGCCGATTCCAGTGGCAGCCAGGTCCCGTGGTAGCCGCCGACCAGGATCGCTTGCCCGGACACGGCTCCCGTCAGGTGCTGGAGCGACGTGCCCGGCGCGGCTTCCACGACGGTCGGCGTGCTGTCCGCGTATCGCACGGTGAACAGTGACGTGGCCGCGCCTGACCGGTACCACGCCGGGCCGTGGCGGGCGATCAGGGCCAGGTGCGCCAGTGTCTCGACGTTCTGCACCAGGGTCGGGCCGCCCCCGACGCCTTGCTCGAACACCGGTCGGCTCTGGAATCGGGGCAGCGCGGGGCCGCCGTCGAGGAACGACACCAGCGCCGACTCCTGTCCGGACAGGAAGCGGGACGGCACTTCGACGATCGTCACGGGCACGGCCGTCGAGGTTCGTTGCCGATCCGCCTCGGTCAGATACCCAAGCAGGCCGTGCCCGGCTTCGACAGCCAGGAACGCCCGGTCCGCACCAACGGCGGCGGCTGCGAGCGCGACGCCGTCCAGGACCAGGTGCGGCGCGTGCCATAACAGGGCCTTGTCTTTGGCGCTGGCCGGCTCACCCTCGGAGCCGTTGGCCACCACGACCGGACGCCGGCCGGCCCGTCGAGCGGCCTCGCGCACCGCGGCCATCTTCCGGTGCGCCGGAAACGCCGCGCCGCCTTGCCCACTCAGGCCGGAATGCTCGGCGGCGGCCATGACGTGTCCGGGGTCGAGGCGTGGCAGGTCGCCGTAGACGGCGCGATGAGCCTGGTGGTTCAACGGCGCTGACGGGAGCAGACGCATCGCCGCGGTGGCGGTGGCGGTGGCGTTGGCGAGTGAGCGGATACGCACCGGCGGCAGGACGGACGTGTTCATCGTCGTACTCCTTCGTCGGTCGTGACGGTGGCGTATTCGCGGGCGCCTGCTTGGTACTGGCTGGCGCCTCGACCGATGTTCTGCCCGTTGCCCTGCTCGGGAGCCGCCGCGAGGATGTCGGCGGGTGTCAGGGCACGTCGTCCCGTGGCCACGCGCTGCGCGACGGCGGCCAGCACCACGGCGACGCAGGCGATGGTCAGCCACAGGGGCCAGCCGGTCATGGGATGCCCGGTGCCGTTGCCGAGCGTCACGCCGTGGACGATGGCGATCGGCCAGCAGGCGTAGGCCAGCCAGTGCACGGCGCGCCAGCTGCGCCGACCGATGCGGGCCCGCAGCAGGCTGGTGATCACAACGGCCAGGATCAGATCGAGCGCCACCGCGCCCAGGCCGATCCACAGCGGTTCATAGGAGGACGAGAACGGGACTACGACTGCCAGGGGGCTGATATCGACGTAGGAGTCGATGACCGCCGTGAGGATGTGGACGGCCAGGAACACCACCGCCAGCAACGAGATGCTGCGATGCAGCGCGACCGCCGCCAGTCGCGGCAGCCCGGGGAGCCGGACCTGTCGCCGTACGCTGATGCCCAGCACCATCACGAGGCTGAACAGGACCAGGGTCACGATGCCGGTGGCCTGTCCGGTGTACCAGATCACCGCAGAGTCCACGACGATTCCTCCCTCGGGCCGATGGCGTACGAGAAGCCGGTGCTACCCGGCGCGGCCGGCCAGCGCCCGACGGTGCACACCGTCCCGTCTTCAGCCAGCAGGCGCGCATCCAGACCGCACTCAGCCAGCCACGCCGGCGCCCGGGTGCCGCGAACAATGGCCGCGGTGCTGGCGATGTTGGCGTCCAGGCACGTGGCGGCGGTAACGCTCACGGTGCGCCAGGGGGTGCGTGCCGACAGGCCGGTGTGCGGGTTGATGATGTGGTGCAGGGTTCTGGCGCCGCGGGTCCAGCGGCGGGCGGCGGTGCCCGAGGTGGCCAGGCCGCCGTCACGGATCAGGATGCTGATGTGCTGCGCATCCGGGTCCGCGCCCGGCTCGTCGGTTCGGTCCTGAACCCGGATCGTCCAGCCATCCGCAGGCGCCGTCCCCGCCACCGCGAGGTCACCGCCGAGGCCGACCAACACCCCGCAGCCGAAGCGCGCGGCCAGATCCGCGGCGGCACGGTCAGCGGCCCATGCCTTCGCGGTCGCGCCCAGATCCAGCCGAATCCCCGGCGGGACGGCGAGCGTCCGGCGCTCCGCGTCGAAGACGATGCGCCGCCACCCCGGCACCGGCCGGACCACGAGCTTCACGGGACTGCCGTCGTGCTGCACAAGGTCGAAGTCGCGGTCGTACCCGAGCCCGGCCAGCGCCGAGCCCACGGTCGGATCCACATCCCCGCCACTGAGCTCCGCACCGCGAAGAGCAGCCGCCACGGCTTCGGCAAGAACGGCGCTGATCGGCATCTCGCGCCCGGCGGAGTGATCGAGCGTCGCGATTTCGGAGTCGTCGCGAAAGCGACTGCACGCGACGTCCACGGTGGCCAGCCACTCGATCAGGAACTGACGGGCTTCGGATAACGCCGCCGAGTCGGTGACGGCGAGGCGCACCGCACAGCCCAGGGCGCGCCAGTCGGTCGCGGCGTAGGGCGGGGCGATGGTGCTCATGAGGCACCCGAGGTCGCGGCGTGGCCGGAGGACGTGGTGCTGCTCGATGAAGACGACGAAGACGAAGACGAGGGCGAGCTGGTAGCGGTGCCACCTGAACCGCTTGTGGTGCCTGTGGTTCCCGAGGCTCCTGTGGTGTTTGTGCTGCTCGGCGCCGACGTCGACGGCTGGAGCCCGGAGCCGGACGACGCGCCGGTGCCCGTGCCCGACGTGGCACCCGAGGCCGGTGTGGCACCCGAGCCCGAGTGCGCCCGGGGCACGGTCGCGGCGATCGCCACCCCGCCGGCCACGCTCGCGGCGGTCACGGTCCAGGTCACAGCGGATATTCGGACGAGCCTGCGACGCGCTTCACGCTCCATGTCGACACCTCCACAATGGCTGAATGGATCGCCATCCACCGTGGTCCGGCTCGGTGAGAGAGTGATGAGGCGGGGATCAACATCGACTTTGAGAATTGGCTCAGAGCGGCGATTGGTGCCAGTTCCCCGGGGGAGCCGAGAGTCCCCGCCGCAGGCGCCGGCTCGGCATCATAGTTTTGGCCTTGTGCCGGCTTGCCGGAGTTGAAGAGGCCTGAGGAATGGCGGGGTCAAACCGCCCCCGCCCGACCATCAAACCGCTCCCGAGCAGCAAGCACATCCGTCGTGTGCCGCATCGACCACTGCGTGAGCACCTTCAACGGCTCCCGCAGCGTCTGACCCAGCGCCGTCAGCTCATACTCCACCCGCACCGGCACCTCGGCGTGGACCGTGCGCAGCACCAAGCCGTCGCGTTCCAGGGCGCGCAGGGTCTGCGTCAGCATCTTCTCGCTGACGCCTTCCAGGCGCTTGCGGAGCTGCGTGAAGCGGGCGGTGCCGTGTTGGGCGAGTTCGCCGAGGACGAGGATGGACCACTTGTCGCCGATGCGGTCCAGAAGGTCGCGGGAGGGGCAGCCGCGTTCGTAGGGGTCCCAGGATCGTGTTGCCTCGGTCACGGCTGTGACGGGTGCCATCGGGCTCACCTCTTCTCTTTCCCGTGGGTGGCTACCTTACCAAAAAGTGGCTACTTCCCAGGGGTTAGCTGCCAGGTCAGCATGGGGGCGTGCCGCGGGAGGCCGCGGCGGAAACGAGGATTCGTTCATGTCCATCGTCGTTACCGGGGCCACCGGGCAGTTGGGCCGGCTCGTCGTCGAGGCGTTGCTGCGGCGGGGGGTGCCGGCCGCTGGGATCGTCGCCACCGGGCGGGATACGGCCGGGATCAAGGATCTGGCCGATCGTGGGGCGGTGGTGCGGCGGGCTGATTTCGGCGACGCGGACAGTCTTGCGACAGCGTTTGCCGGGGCCGAGAAGCTGCTGCTGATCTCAGCCTCCATCCCGGTGGAGGACCGCCTGGCGAACCATCGCCGGGCCATCGATGCCGCGCAGGCTGCGGGTGTTTCGCTGGTGGCGTACACGAGCATGACGCGCGCCGACACCACCGCCACGATCATCGGCGCCACCCACCGCGGGACCGAGGAGTACCTGCGCGAGCGCGCGGTTCCCAGTGTGCTGCTACGCAACGGCTGGTACCTGGAGAACTACACCTCCCAACTGCCCGTGGTGCTCCAGCACGGCACGTTCATCGGGTCCACGGGCGCCGGCCGGATCAGCGCGGCGTCCCGCGCCGACTACGCCGAGGCCGCCGCGCTGATACTGAGCACGGAAGGGCACGTCGGCAAGGTGTATGACCTCGCCGGCGACGAGGCGTTCACCATGGCCGAACTCGCCGCGACCGTCGCCGACCGCACCGGCCGGCCGATCACCTACACCGATCTGCCGGCCGAGCAGTTCGCGGCGGCGTTGGCCGGCGCGGGCGTGCCCGCCGATGTGGCGCACGTCCTCGCCGACGCCGACCTCGGACTGGGCCGCGGCGAGCTGTTCAGCGACTCCGGCGACCTGAGCCGACTGATCGGGCGCCCCACGACCACCCTGGCGGCCGCGATCGAAGAGGCACTGCGGTGATGATGCGACGGACGCTGGTAACCCTCGCCACGACGGTCGCCGTCCTGACCGCTGCCGCGATCCCCGCCGCAGCCGCCACAGGCCGAAACCATAAGCAGGGTCCTTACACGCTTACCATCAACGGCCCCAACGCCTTCCCCGAAAGCGTCGCGGCCGACAACACCTCCATCTACACCGGCAGCATCGACGACGGCGCCGTCGACCGCGGGCACCTCGGAGCGAAGACGCTCGAACCCTTCCTCCCGCCCGGCACCGACGGCCGCACCCAAGTCACCGGCATCAAAATCGCCGGTGACCGCCTCCTGGCCGCCGGAGCCTTCACCGGCCGCTTCTTCATCTACACCAAGACCGGCAAGCTCGTAGCCTCCTACACCGTCCCCAACGCCGCGCCGCCCAACACCGGCGAAAAGACCCTCGTCAACGACGAAGCAGTGACGCCCGACGGAGACGTCTACATCACCGACTCCTTCCGCGCCGTGGTCTACCGCATCCCGGCGGCCGAGGTCCACGCCCCGGCCGCGGGTCCCGCGCGCCCCGGCCTCAGCCCCCTGACCAACGCCCTGGCTCAGCCCCTGACCAACGCCCCGGCCCGAAGCCGCAGCACCTCATCAGCAGCCGCGGCCACCTCCCGCGAGTGGGTCACGACGATGACGCACTTCCCCTCCTCATGCGCCAGGGCCTGGAACACCGAGACGATCTCAGACGCGGTGTCCTGATCCAGGCTCCCGGTCGGTTCGTCGGCGAACAGCACATCGACCTCGCAAGCCAGCGCCCGGGCGATGGCCACCCGCTGCTGCTGCCCGCCGGACAGTTGCAGAGTTCTGCGATGCTGGTCCACCGGCTCGACGCCCAGCCGGGTCAGGATCTGTTCCGCCCGCTGCTTCTTGCGGCCGCCCCGCGCTCCGGTGATCTCCATCGCGGACACCACGTTCTGCACCGCCGTCATGTAATTCAGCAGGTTGAGATTCTGGAACACGGTCGCGACGTGCCGGTTGCGGTACCGCCCCAGCCCGATCTCGGCGACGTCGTCGCCCCGGAACCGGACCTTCCCGGCGACCGGCGTGTCCAGCCCGCTGGCCAGCGCCAGCAGCGTGGTCTTGCCGCTGCCGGACGGGCCGACGACGGCATACATCCGTCCGGACTGGAACGACTGGCTCACGTTCTTCAGGATCATGCGCTTCCGGCCGCCGGAAGTGTAGGAGTGGGAGACGCCGGCGAGTTGCAGCACCGGGGTCTTCGCGGCCTTCTCGTCGGTGGTCGCGGTAGTCGCGGCGGTCATGTCAGTCGCCCTTCGTCAGGATTTCGCGGGGGTTCAGGCGCAGCACGGCGATGCCCGGGATGAGCGTGGCCGCGGCGGCGATGCCCAGGCCGGCCGCCCCGATCCGGGCGATGTCGGACGAGCTGACGTGGACGTCGAGCTTGCTGATCGGGGTGACGGTCGGGGTGTCGGAGCCGGAGCCGGCTCCGGATGCGGAGGCGCCGAAGGTGCTGGAGTGGTCCGGGGTGTTGTCCTTGGGCGCGTTCTCCGCCGAGGACACCTCCCCGGCCAGCATGTGGTTCCCCACAGCCCGGGACAGGACGGTGCTGATCGCGGTCGCGCCGGCGATGGCGAGCACCGCGCAGGCGAAGACCTCGACCAGGTGCTGGCCCAGCAACCGCGGCTTCTTCTCGCCCATCGACAGCAGGACGCCCATCTCCTTGCGCCGCTCGCGCAGCGAGAAGGCGACGATCAGACCGAGGATCACGGTGCCGCCGATGGACACCAGCCACACCGTGACCGTGGCGAAGCCGGCGGTCTTGGTGATCGGCCCGACCAGCGTCTGGTACTCCTTGTCGTTGATCGACAGCGGGAAGATCGACAGGTCCGCGCCGGCCGCGGCGGCGTCCGCTTTGAGCCGCCCGAGGTCGGCCGGGTCGGCCAGGGTGAACGTGGCCTGATTCACCACGCCGTCGCCGGTCTTGCCCAGGAGCGTGGAGGCCCCGGCGGCGGTGAAGTAGAGCTGGTTGCCCGGGTCCAGCATGGCCGGGACGTTCTGGCCGGTGGCGGAGGCCTTGTCGCTGCTGTAGATGCCGACGACGGTGTAAGGGAACTCCTTGGTGTGGTCCAGGGACGGGTCGAGCTCACCGATCTTGAAGTGGACCTCGGCGCCGACCTTGAGATGGTTCGCGTCGGCCAGCCGCTTCTCGATGACCACGCCGTCGGCCGGCGAGTCCGGACCGATGCCGGTGCCGGCGATGAGCTTGGAGTCGCCGTTGCGGAAGTCCTGCACGGCGTTCAGGTCGCGCACCCCGTCGCCCTGGAAGAAGTCGACGCCGCCGCTCTGCGCGCCGGGCGGCTGGTAGAGCTTGATGTCCGAGGACGGGGCGGCGCCGCCCTGAGTGGTGTAGTTGCACTGGACCACGACCGGGGACTCGCAGATCCTGTCGACCAGGTCGATGTGCAGATCGCCGTTCGGTCCGATCAGACCGGGACTGAGGCCATTGGCGGGCGTGCCGCCTTTTCCGGAGTTCATGAGCGCGTTCAGATCCAGTTGCATCGTCACCACCGCGCCCACGGATTTCTTCGCCCCGTCGGCGGCCCGCGCCGCCGCCGACTGGATCAGGAACCCGGACAGCACCAGCGTGCAGACGACGAAGAACAGCCCGGTGAGCATCAGGGTTTTGATCACATGGGCTCGGAGTCGCCAGCAGGCGCGTTTGAGGAAGTTCACAGCCGCCGCCCTTCAGTCGGAATCGGTAGCAAGCTCGGTAGCAAGCGGTGAACTACGCTAGGCAGCTCGGAATGTGAGCCGTATGTGCCGGCTGAAGATATGTCGTCCGGCTTCCACATACGGTTCACATACGCAAAGTTGTAAAGGTAATCAGGTGCGAGTTCTGGTCGTTGAAGACGAGGAATACCTGGCGCGGGTCCTGGAGATCGGACTGCGCCGCGAAGCGATGACGGTCGACGTGGAACACGACGGCGCGCGGGCCCTGGCCCGGCTCGCGGTCCGGGACTACGACGCCGTGGTCCTGGACCGCGACCTGCCGGGTCTGCACGGCGACGAGGTCTGCCGGCGGCTGGTCGGCATGGACCCGGGCTGCCGGATCCTCATGCTCACCGCGGCCGGCCGGCTCGGGGACAAGGTCGAGGGCCTGGGCCTGGGCGCCGACGACTACCTGACCAAGCCGTTCGACTTCCCGGAGCTCGTGGCCCGGCTGCGGGCCCTGTACCGCCGCGGCCCGGTCCTGCACACGCCGGTCCTGACCTTCGAGGACCTGGCCTTCGACACCCACCGGCGGCACGTCACCCGCGCCGGTGCCGAGATCCGGCTGGCGCCGAAGGAGTTGGCGGTGCTGGAGTTGCTGCTGCGCGCCGACCGGGGCGTCGTCACCACCGAGCAACTGCTCGACAACGCTTGGGACGAGCTCACCGACCCCGGCCCGAACGCCGTCCGGCTGGTCGTGCACACCTTGCGCAAGAAGCTCGGCGAGCCGCAGCTGGTGCAGACGGTCGTGAATGCCGGCTACCGGATGGGGCAGTCATGAGTGTGGCTATGAGGTCGGGCCGAGTGCCGGGCTCAGCGTCCGGCGCCCGGGTCCCGCGCCGCCGGACGCTGAGCATCCACGCCCGCCTGTTCGCCGGCTTCGGCGGCACGCTGGGCGTCTCGGCCGCGCTGATGGTCGCGATCATCTATCTCGGCATCCGGTACGTGCCCTCTTACGATCTGAAACCCGGCCTGCCGGTGACGGACGTGCAGCGAAGCACCACGATCGTGTTGCCCCAGAACACGATCGTGCTTCCGCACGCCGCCGCGATCAGCACCAAGCAGGATGTCTGGTCGGCGGTGCTCATCACCTCGATCGCCGCCCTGCTCGTAGTGACCACCGTCGGCCTCGGGGCCGGCTGGGTCCTGTCCCGGCGTCTGCTGGCCCCGATCCACGCCATAGGCGAGGCCGCGAGCCGGGCGGCCGACGGCCACCTGCACGACCGGATCAACGCCTCCGGCCCGCCGGACGAGCTGAAGCGGCTGGCCGACACCTTCGACGCGATGCTGGCCCGGCTGGAGGAGTCGTTCGCGGCGCACCAGCGGTTCGCGGCGACCGCGTCGCATGAACTGCTCACCCCGCTGGCGACGACGCGGGCGATCCTCCAGGTCGCCGAGACCGACGTCAGCGGCGAGGAGCTGGCCGAACTGGCCCCGATGCTGCGGGCCACCAACGAGCGCAGCATCGTCGTCGTCACGGCGCTGCTCCAGCTCGCGGCCACCGACCGGATGGTCCCGGACCCCGAGCCCGTCGACCTGAGCGCCCTCGTCGCCGAGACCGTCGCCGAACGCCGGGACACCGCTGCCGCGCGGCGGATCAGCGTCGGTGTCGACGTGGCGCCGCAATGCCCGGTACCGGGAAACGCGGCGCTGCTGCGGCAACTGATCACGAACCTGCTGAACAACGCGCTGGCTTACAACGTCGAGGGCGGCCGGGTCAGTGTGACGGTGAATCTGCGGCGCGGCGATGCGGTGCTCATGGTCGCGAACACCGGGCCGCAGATCCCGCCCGACTCGGTTGAGCGCCTCTTCGAGCCGTTTCAGCGGGCCCGGCCGCGGGTCGCCAGCGATCGTTCCGGACACGGTCTCGGGTTGGCCATCGTGCGCTCGGTCGCGAAGGCGCACGGTGGTGGCGCGACGGCGACGGCCCGGCCGGATGGCGGACTCGCGGTGCGCGTCACGGTTCCGGTGCCGTATCGCGGCTGAGCGGGCTTCTACTGCTGTATCAGGCAACGTTTGCCCGGGGAGCTTTCGCGATGTGGTTCGCGGCGTGGTTCGCGATGTGGTTCGCGGCGTGCCGGTCGGCGGGCGGGATCCGTGGGCGGTGGAGTTTGCTGGGGGCTGGGGTTTGTGGGCCGGGTTGCGGTCGGTGTTTGGGCTGAAAGGCGATTTTTACGGCCTTCGGTCATAGTTGTGCCGGTTCGGGGTTCGGGTCGGTGGGTGTGTTTGTCGGCTGCCGGTTCGCGCGTTCACAACCCCGCCCCACCTCAGGCCTCTTCAACTCCAGCAAGTCAGAA
>NZ_JAAFYZ010000204.1 GCF_018274385.1 Catenulispora pinistramenti
GCTTGGTAGGGGGCGGGCGACTGCTGCTGCCAGGTCTGGGGCGCTGGTGCTTGCTGCCAAGCTGGTGCGGGCGGGGCTTGCTGGGGAGCGGGCGCTTGCTGCCACGCGGAGTCTGGTGCGGCAGGTGGAGCTTGATGCGGCGCAGGAGGTTGCTGCCATGCGGGCGGGGCTTGATGTGGAGCAGGCGTCTGCTGCCACGCGGGGTTGGGCGGCGCGGGCTCATGTGGCTGCTGCCATGCTGAGGCTGAGGGAGCCGCGTACTGCTGCTCCTGCGGCGCGGCATAAGGCTGCTGATATCCCTGCGGCGCTTGCGGCTGCGGGGCGTGCCGCTTCTTGTCGGTGCCGTATGGGTTGATCGGTGGTGGGAACTGCGGTGCGGGCTGGCCGTGGTGCGGTTCGGGATGGGTCACGCGTCCCCCGTGGCTCGGTGTCGGGGCCGACTCGTGCCCGCGCGAGTTCAGCCGCTTGATGTGGTGCGGCTGACAAGGGTATGGCAGGGCAGGTATGGCAGGGCGCGAGGGTGTGTTCCCCGGCCCTGCCTGCGGTCCCTCTGGTGGGGTCGCGCCGGTGTCAGCGTGGCCAGGTGGGGAGCACCGTCTTGCCGTGGGTGGCGTTCACCACCGTGGCCGACGAGGCGTACCAGGCCACTGCCGCTGTGACGATGCCGAACCAGCCGCCGACCTTGGTCATCGAGTCCGGGGCCGGGTCGTTCATGAAGGCGCCGATGGCCAGGAACAGGAAGGTCAGGGTCAGTAGGACGAAGACGGCCAGGACCGCGAGGTTGGTCTTCAGGGCCGCCAGGGTCATGTACGCGGTGAAGATGCACCAGGCCAGCAGGTACAGCCCGATCGCCTGGTGGATGTCCCCGGCGTTGGCCGGCGTCAGCTTGACCAGGGCCCAGTAGCTGAGCCAGAACGCGCCGAAGGAGGCGAACGCGGTGGCGCCGAAGGTGTTGCCGCGTTTGAACTCCCACATGCCGGCCAGCAACTGTGCGGTGCCGCCGTAGAACAGTGCCAAGGCCAGGACGACGTTCACCGCGCCGCTCTCCTTGATGATGTTCGCGTTCACGAAGCTGAGCACGAACGTCGTCATGGCGAAGCCGGCCAGTCCCAGAGCGGCTGGATCGGCGACGCCGGAAGTCGGGGGCGCCGGTTGCCGCGTGGAGGTTGTCTCGCTCATTTCGCGACTCCCTTTCCGCGGAGGAAAGGATAGACAATTCCGCTCGTTCCAGGATAGATCGGACTTCAACAAAAGACGAGAGCGCGGGGCGGCCCGCAGGTGGGCCTACCGGTGGACCTCCTGGTGGCCGACGCTGCCCGGCTTCGGCTGCCGGTCCAGATCCAGGCCTGCGCAGTGCGCAGTTAGAACCTCTCACTCTTTCTATTGACTCTCGCTGCCGTTCGTTATAGCTTCTAACTACAGCGACAGCAGCTAACGCCGACCGGGCCAGCCCCAGCTCAAGGAGTCACCATGACCGCCACCGCTCGTACCTTTCGCCGCCCCGCCCGCCTGCGCACCGCTCTCCTCGCCCTCCCGATCGCCGCCACCGCGCTGCTCGGCGGTCTGGCCTCGCCGGCCGAGGCCGCCACCGCCAACGCCGCCGCGCAGCGCCCGCTGACCTGCCAGGGGCAGGGCATCGACCCCACGGCCAAGCTGCACTACCAGACCCAGATCTTCATCAAGGCGCCGCTGAGCGTCGTGTGGCGCACCCACACCGACGTCGCCGCCTGGCCGAAGTGGCAGGCGGCCGTGACCAGCATGAAGCCGCTGACGCCGGGCCCGATGCGGCCGGGCTCGCGGTTCCTCTGGACCACCCCCGCGCCGGCCACCGCCTCGACGCCGGCGACCACCCTGGACATCACCTCGACGGTGCAGGATGTCCGGCCCGGCCAGTGCACCCGGTGGATGGGTCCGGCGATCGGGGAGGGTCTGCGCATCGACCGTGGGACCCACGTGTGGAACTTCATCAAGGTGCCCGGCGGCGTGATCGTCCGCACCGAGGAGAGCTGGACCGGCGCGCAGATCGAGGCCGACCCCGCCACCGCGATCCGCTACCTGGCGCCCGGGCTGGACCAGTGGCTGGCCGATCTGAAGGCGGCTTCCGAGGCGCGCGTCTGCCAGCACTGAAAGTTCGGCAGCTCAGCGTCGGGGATCCGACGCCGAACCCTGATATGGCGCGGTCGCCCGAGTGAGAGCGGGTGACCGCGCCATATCAGCGTCCGGATTCGCGTCCGGATTCGCGTCCGGATTCGCGTCCGGATTCGCGTCCGGATTCGCGTCCGGATTCGCGTCCGGATTCGCGTCCGGATTCGTGTCCGGATTCGCGTCCGGATTCGCGTCCGGATTCGCGACCCGGACAGTGTCCTGACCCGCTACAGAAGCTCAGGCTGCTCCCACGCCTGGCCCAGCACATGCTCGGCGAGGAACGCCCGCACCGTCTCGTACCAGAGCTTCGACTCCTGCGGCCGGAGGATCCAGTGGTTCTCGTCCGGGAAGTACAAGAACTTCGCCTCCTTGCCGCGCCGCTGCAAGTCCTGCCACTGCCACAGGGCGTTGGCCACCGGCACCCGGTAGTCGTTGTTGCCGTGGATGATGAGCATCGGGGTGCTGACGTTGTCCGCGTACAGGTGCGGTGACCAGCGCAGGCTGTGCTCGGGCTGCAACAACACGTCCCCGTAGGCCTGCCGGAAGAACCAGGGAACGTCGGAAACCGTGCGCAGCTGCGCGTTCCAGACGCCGGCGTGCGAGATCAGGGCCTTGAAACGGTCGGTCTGGGTGGCGATCCAGTTGGTCAGGTAGCCGCCGAACGAGCCGCCCATGGCCGCCGTCCGGGTGCCGTCGATCTCCGGGCGGGTGAGGACCGCGTCGGTGGCGGACATCAGGTCGTGGAACGGGTTCCCGCTCTTCTCGCCCTTGCCCCGGTTGAGGAATTCCTGGCCGTAGCCCGTGGACAGCGAGTAGTCGGTCAGCAGTACCGCATAGCCCTGGGACACCATCACCCACGGATTGGCGCGCCAACCCCACGCGTTGCTGCTCATCATCGGGCCACCGTGGATCCACACCAGCAGCGGCGCGGGGTGTGCGGCGTCGGCGCCGTCCGGCAGTACCAGGCGGGAGTGGATGACGGTGCCGTCCTCGGCGGTCGCCGTCACCTCCTCGACCCGGCCGGGCAGCGGGACTGTGTCGCCGGGCGCTGACAACAGGACCGGCTCCTGATCCACGGCGCTGGTGTCCAGGCGCACCGGACGGGCCGGGGCGTCGGTCGCGCTGCGCAACGCGAACAGCGTGCGGCCGTCCGGGGCGACCTGGAGGCTGCTGTAGGCGGCGCGGTCGCCGGTGAGCCGGGTGACGGTGCCGGTCGCCGCTTCCACCTTGAACACCGGCGCGCGGCCCATCTCGTCGGCGGTGAAGTAGAGGGCTGATGAATCCGGCGCCCACCGCAGTCCCTGCGGCCACCGGTCCAGGTCCTCGGTCAGGGCCGTCGCCGGGCCACCGGCCAGCGACTGGAGGTGGATGACGCGCGGGGGAGTCTGGTCGAACGTTTCGACACCAGTGCGGACGTAGGCGACGGTGGTGTCGTCGGGGGAGATGACCGGCTCGGAGTATTCGTGCTCTGTCTCACCGGCGAACAGCGTGCTCTTGCCGGAAGCGACGTCGAGCAGCCGCAGCTCGGTGCCGTGCTCGCCGGCCTGGAGCGGGACCACCCGTCCGTAGACGACCTTCGACCCGTCGCGGTTGACCGCGAACGAATCCAGCACCGGCCCCAGGTCGCCGGTCAGGTCGCGAAGCTCCACCTTCCCGTCCGCGCCCGGCGCCTCGGCGAGGAACAGCCGCGTGCCCTCCGGCCCCAGCTGTGTGTCCCACTCGCGGATCCGGGCCTGGGTGTGCAGGATCGCGGTGACGTTCGCGTCCTTGCGGGCCTTGCGCCGTTCGGCGTCGTCGGCCAGGTCCTTCGCCTCCGGCATGACCTGTGCCGACAGCACGATCCGGCCGGTCTTCGGCGCCACCGCGACGCTGCCGACGCCGGCCGGCGGGGCGGCCAGCAGCCGGGCCTCGCCGCCGCGGGCCGGCAGCAGCCACAAGCCCGAACCGTCGCCGTCGTCGCCGTCCTTCGCATCCGGGTCGGGGCGTTTGGCGACGAACAGCAGCGAGCCGTCCGGCAGGAACGCCGGGGCCGACTCGCCGGCCGCCGAGCGGGTGAGCCGGAACGGGGCGCCGCCGTCGCGGTCCACCTCCCAGACCGAGGAGACGAACTTCTTGCCGTCCGGCGACAGGTTCTGCACCCCGACCGCCAGCCGGGTGCCGTCGGGGGCCAGCGCGAGGCCGGTGACCCGCGGGATCTCCAGGAACTTCGCCAGGTCGTCGAAGGGGTTCCGGTCATCGTCGGCGGGGGTGGCAGGGGCGTCCGCAATGTCGTCAGTCACTCCCGCACACTAACCTCTGAACCGAAAACCCCATGACATCCAGAGCCGCGAGCGGGGACCATTCAGCCACCATGCAATCCGCGACCACAGTCACTCCGTCCCAGCTCCCGACCTTGTTGCTGGCCACCGCGACCGTTCGGCCCGTCTTCCTTTGGGGCGCGCCGGGCATCGGCAAGTCCTCGTTGGTACGAGCCTTCGCCGAGAGCCTTGCCCTGCCTTGCGTTTCGCTGCTGGGCACCCAGCTCGCGCCCGAAGACCTCATCGGCGTGCCGCAGATCACGCCGGAGGGCCGCAGCCGGTTCTGCCCGCCCGAGCTGATCGCCCGGGACGAGCCGTACTGCCTGTTCCTCGACGAGCTCAACGCCGCCGCGCCGGACGTCCAGAAGGCGTTCTACAGCCTCATCCTGGACCGGCGGATCGGCTCCTACGAGCTGCCCGAGGGCTCCATCGTCATCGGCGCCGGCAACCGGGCCACCGACAACGCGCTGGCCCGGCCGATGGCCAGTGCGCTGGTCAACCGGCTGATCCACGTGCATCTGCGGGCTTCGGCGGCCGACTGGTTCGAGTGGGCCGGGGCCAACGGCGTGCATCCGTGGGTGCTGGACTACCTCACCGACCGGCCGGACCAGCTGTGGGCGCAGCCGCCGAAGACCGAGGAGCCGTTCTCCACGCCGCGTTCCTGGCACATGCTTTCCGACGCGCTGCACTCCTGGGGCGAGGCGCCTGAGGAGGAGATGCTGACGGTGCTCGCCACCGGCACGCTGACGCCTTCGCACGCCGCCGGGTTCTGCGGCTGGGTGAAGATCGTGCGGAACTCCTACGGGTTCGAGGCGATTCTCAAGGGCGACGCGTCGTGGCCGCGGCGGCCTCAGGACCGTGACTTGCTCTACTACCTCGCCGAGGCCTTCCGGGCGCGCCTCATCAAGGAGCTGCCGCCCGAGAAGAATCAGGGTTCGAACGCCGGTCGGCAGTTGGCGTTCCGGGCCAAGACGCTGCTTGTCGAGCTGGCCGAGATCTCGCTGGAGATCGCGCAGACGGTGCTTGCCGACGACGAGGACGGCGTGCCGCTGCTGCCGACCTGGTTCCTGGTCGAGGCGGCCCGGGACCTGCCGCGATTGGTCGCCGCTCGGCAGTAGGGCCGAGGGCGCGAGAAGACTAGAGGTAAAGACGAGGCCGAATGGGCAAGCCCAGTAAGAAGATCCCGGATCCGGCCCGCCCCGACTTCGAGGCGGGCCTGGCCCTGCTGAGCGCGCATCCCGCCTTCGCCGAACTGAGCGTCGGCTCGGTCTGCCGGGTCCCGAACTGCCAGTACGCCCCGCGCCGCGGCTACTGCGTGGTCGATTCCAACGGCACCGTGCACGTCTCCATCTCTCAGCGCGCCACGCCGGAGCGGTGGGCGTGGGCCGTCGCGCATGCCCAGCTGCACCTGGGGTTCGGGCATGTCCCGGCCGATACCGCGGCTGAGCGTCCGCAGCCGGATGACGTGGAGATCGCGGCGCGGTGTGCGGTGGTCAACCGGTTCCTGGACGCGCTGCGCGTCGGGGCGCCGTTGCCGCCGGAGATGGTCGACACCAGCGGTTCGGACGAGGAGACGCTGATCGACCGGTGGCGGAATCTCGGTGTGCCGCCGGCGTTCGCCGATCCGGAGTTGGTCGGCACCGCCGGGCCCGATCCCGATCAGGTTCTGGTCGCTCATAGCGAGTGGACTCCGGACGGCAAGCCGCCGGACTGGCGCGCCGTCTTCGCGCGTTCGCTGTCCCGGTCCGTCACGGCGGCTGTCGACGTCGCCGGCGGGGCTGATCGTCCCGACGCCGCGGGCCCGGGGTCCGGGAGCCGGCAGAAGAAGCGCTGGGAGCTGGCGCTGAGCTGGTTCGTGGCGTCGTACCCGCTGCTCGGCGGCATCGCGTCCGGGCTGAGCATCGTCTCGGACGTGGAAGTCGCGCAGGCGCACGGGATCTGGATCGCCGCTGTGGACGCCGCCGCGGGTGAGATCTATGTCAATCCCCTGGCTTCGCTCACCGAGCCGCAGTGGCGCTTCGTCCTGGCCCACGAGATGCTGCACGCCGCGCTGCGGCACGGCGACCGGGTCGGGGGCCGTGACCGCTTCCTGTGGAACGTGGCCGCCGACTACGTGATCAACGGCTGGCTGCTGGAGATGGCCGTCGGCGAGATGCCGGACGGCTGTCTGTACGACCCGGAGCTCGCCGGGATGTCGGCCGAGGAGGTCTACGACCGCATCGCCCGGGACCTGCGCCGGGCCCGCAAGCTGCGCACGCTGCGCGGGGCCGGCATCGGCGACGTGCTGCACGAGCCGCTGCCCGGTGTCCACGACAAGAGCGGCGCCGCCGACCTCGATGACTTCTACCGGCGTGCGCTGCTCACCGGCCTCGCCTACCACCGCGACAGCGACCGCGGCTTCCTGCCGGGCGGCCTGACGCAGGCGATCAAGGCCCTGGAGCACCCGCCGCCGAAGTGGGACGTGCGGTTGGCGCGCTGGTTCGACGAGTACCTGCCGCGGGCCGAGCCGGCCCGCAGCTACGCGCGGCCGTCCCGGCGTCAGTCATCGACCCCTGACATCCCGCGGCCGGGCCGGTACCTGCCGGCCGAGCTGGTGCCGCGGGTGACGTTCGGCGTGCTGCTGGACACCTCGGCGTCGATGGACGTGCGGCAGCTGGGGAAGGTGCTCGGCGCGGTGGCCTCGTTCGCGACGGCGCGCGACGTCCCGGCGGTGCGTGTCGTCTACTGCGACGTGACGCCGAAGGACGCCGGATATCTGCCGGTCGAGGAGATCGGCGACCGGTTGCGGGTGTGGGGCCGGGGCGGGACGGTGTTGCAGCCGGGGATCCGCTTGCTGGAGAAGGCCGCCGACTTCCCGGACGACGCGCCGATCCTGATCATCACCGACGGGCAGTGCGACGTGCTGACCGTGCGGCGTCCGCACGCGTATCTGGTGCCGGCCGGGCTGTCGCTTCCGTTCAAGCCGCACGGGCCGGTGTTCGGGTTCCGCTGACGGTCGTCGGTGGGGGCCCCATATGTGGGGCCATGTGTGGGGTCACATATGGGGTCACATGCGGGGGGCATGCCTTCCTACGGCTGCGCTATCTCGGTGAACTGCTTGTTTCCAGCTCTGTACACCGGCATTACCCGTTGGTAACTTACTCCGAGTCAGGTCTGTGATCCACTTCACCCGCCAAGGAGTGCCATGCGCAGGAGACCAGCCAGGCGTATCGCCGCGACCACGGCCGTGGTGGCCCTCGCCGCCGCCGGGATCAGCACCGCCGCGGCCACGACCTCGTCCGCCGCCACGACGGATTCGTTCTACAGCTACAGCGGCTCGGCGCCGTTGTCGTCCTACGCGCCGGGCACCGTCCTGAAGTCGCGGACGTTGCAGTACCACGTCGTCGGAATCCCCACGCCGGTGACGGCGATCCAGCTTCTGTTCCGCACCACCGATGCTCAGGGCCGGCCGAGCGCCGGGGTGACGTCGGTGATCCGCAGCATCACCGGGGACACCGGCAAAGCCGTGTCCTACCAGTCGTTCTACGACTCGCTGAACCCGGCGGACAGCCCGTCGCGGGCCATCGCCGGCGACCTGACGCTGGGCGGAGTCATCCCCAACGCCGAAGCCCTGTTCCTCGCGCCGCTGGTGTTGCAGGGCTACAACGTCGTCATCCCGGACACCGAGGGCCAGAGCGCCGACTTCGCGGCCGGCCCCGAGTACGGGACCACCACGCTGGACTCGATCCGCGCGGCCACGAGCAGTGCGGCCGGGGCCGGGATGAACAGCGACACCAAGTTCGGGCTGGAGGGCTATTCCGGCGGCGCCATCGCCACCGGCTGGGCCGCGGCGCTCGCCCCGTCGTACGCGCCGGACGTCAACCGCGACCTGGTCGGCTTCGCCGACGGCGGCCTGTTGGTGGACCCGGCGCACAACCTGAAGTACGTCAACGGATCCCTGGTGTGGTCCGGCGTCATCCCGATGGCGATCATCGGCGTCGCGCGCTCGTACGGGATCGACTTCAGCAAGTACCTGACCCCCTACGGCATGCAGGTCTACAACCAGCTGCAGCAGGGGTCGATCGTCAACGCGCTGGGTGAGTACCCCGGGCTGACCTGGCAGAAGATGGCCAAGCCGGCGTACGCCGACCCGGACTCGGTGCCGGAGTTCGTGAACGCGGTCAACAAGATCAACCTCGGCTCGGTCGGCACCCCGACCATCCCCGGCTACATCGCGCAGGGCGACGGCGGCGTGCTGGAAGGGACGTTCTCGAACCCGCCGGGCATCGGCACCGGCGACGGGGTGATGGTGGCCGGAGACGTGCGCGCGCTGGCCCGGCAGTACTGCGCCACCGGCGACGGGTCGGTCAAGTTCGACCAGTTCGACCCGCTGAGCCACGTCGGCACGGCGGTGGCCTGGGCCCCGCTGGCGCTGGGATGGCTGAACGACCGGTTCGCGGGGAAGGCGGCGCCTTCGGACTGCGGCTCGATCGCGGCCGGGAACTCGCTGGCGCCGGAGCAGGTGGTGCCGGCTTCCTGAGGGGAGTCAGCAGGCTACTGATTGTCCTCACGCATCCCGCGAACCGTTTGGCTTCGCGGGATGCGGCGTTCTGGGAGGTTGGAGCGGTCGCGGTCGCGGTTGTAGTCGCGGAGTCGCGGAGTCGGGTCGCGGAGTCGCGGTCGCCGAGTCGCGGCGCCGACAGCTGCCGATCAGCCGCGGCCTCAAGGGGTCCCGAAGGCTGCCGGTCAGCCGCCGCTCAGCCGCCGCCCTGGTTCAGCCCGGCCAGGTACTGGTTGTAAGCCGTCAGCTCGGCGTCGTTGTCGCGATCGGCGGCCCGGTCCCGCCGGACAGCGTCCCGGGTGTCCGCCTTCCGCCACTGCATGAACAGCACCAGCAGCACCAGGACGCTCGGGATCTCCGAGAACGCCCACGCGATCGCGCCGGCCGCGTGCTCGTCGGCGAGCGCACTGCCCGGCCAGGTGCTGGGGTGGTGGGTGAACACCGTGGTGGTCAGGGAGCTCTCCATCATCACCGCGATGCCGAAGAACGCGTGGAACGGCATGCCGCCGAACAGCTCCAGGATGCCCAGCACCGGGTTGGCGCGGCGCGGGCCCGGGTCGACGCCGAGGATCGGATAGAAGAACAGCAGGCCGACCGCCAGGAAGTGCAGGAGCATCAGGTCGTGGGTCCACCAGTTGCTCATGAGCGTGGTGAACAGCGAGGTGAAGTACAGCCCGTACAAGCTGGCGACGAACACCGGCAGCGTGAACCACGGCGCGGTGATGACCTTCGCGAAGCGCGAGTGCAGGACGTGGACCAGGACCTCGCGCGCACCGAGGCGGCCGTGCGGCGCGGCCGGCAGGGCGCGCAGGGCCAGTGTGATCGGCGCGCCGAGCAGCAGCAGGACCGGGCTCACCATGGACAGCACCATGTGCTGGACCATGTGGACGCTCATCAGCTGCATCCCGTAGCCGCCGATGCCGGTCGCGGTGACCTCGACGATGGTGGCGATGCCGGCCAGGAACGCGATCGTGCGGCCGGGGGACCAGCGGTCGCCCCGCCGGTGCAGCCGCCACACTCCGAGCACGTAGAGCAGCGCGACCAGCAGGCAGGCGACCGGCTCGACCGGGATCGGCTGCGGATGCCAGGCCAACAGCCGGCCCAGCGTGGCCGGGACCTCGGGCATCCAGCCGGGGCCGCTCATCCCGTCGCCCATGGCGCGCTCCTCATGGCTGCTGGTGACCTGTCGGTGAGTACTCCGTCACCTGGAAGCGGCGGATACCGGCCGTCGGTGGGACGGCTGAGGCAATGCTCGCACACCGGGCGGTGATCGCTGCGGGCGGTGCTGCCCCGAGCCGGGCGTGCCCGTTATAGCGGCAGTCATAACGGGGCATCGTCCCGGCGGCAGCCTGATTCGGCTGGAGCCGGGCGGGGTGGTGGCGACGGAACGGCGGTGCGATGCGATGATGTGTCCGCCATGGAGCCGCGGAGTGTCGCCCCGAATTCCCGGGCCGCTGTGTTCGCAGCGGTCTGCACTTTGCTGGCGGTGGCCGCGCACCGGTTGATGTCGGTTTCGGACATTCCGGTCACCGCGATCGCGCTCGGCGCCGCAGCGGTGTTCTGCTTCGCCCGGATCGCCGCGGCGCTCGGCGAGCGCCGGCTGGCGACGATCGGCCTGCTGGTCGGCGGGTCGCAGATCGGTCTGCATCTGCTGTTCCAAGCCGCGCAGGCGCAGAGCGCGCTGAGTGTTCAGAGCGTATCTAGCCTGCCGAGCGGCTCTGCCGGGACGATGTCGATGCCTGGTATGGCCGATATCCCCGCTATGGGTGGTATGGGTGGTATGCCGGGCATGGCCGGAGGGTCGAGCTCATCGTTCCTCGGCACCACGACCGGCATGACGATCGCCCACGTGCTGGCCGCCCTGGTGACCGCCTGGTGGCTGCGACGCGGTGAGGCCGCGCTGTTCGCCGTGGTCCAGCGGGCCGGGACGGCCGGAGCGGTGCTCGGGGCTTCGTGGCGGATGGTGGCGGAGTGGGCCGCGGGTGTGCGGCCGATCAGGTCGGCGGGGCCGGCCCGCTCCGTGGTCGGCGTCGGAATCCACCGACCGGCGGCGGCGCGCGTCCTGCTGTTCAGTGTGATCAGGAGAGGGCCACCGGCAGCCGCGGTTCGGTAACGGATCACCGGCGCCCGCACGGTGTGCGAGCGCCATGGCGGCTTCGCCGATTTCGCTCTTTCCTCACCCACAGTGGAGATCTCAGCATGTCCATGCGCTCTCGAAGCTCGATGCGCTCTCGAAGTTCGGTGCCTGCTCGGAGTTCGGCCGTGTTCGGGGCCGTGCTCGTCGTGCTGGCGCTGGCCGGTCCGGCCTCCGCGCACGTCACCATCGGCCCGGACACCACCGCCAAGGGCGGCAGCGACGTCGAGCTGACCTTCCGGGTCCCCAACGAGGAGGACCAGGCCAACACCACACAGCTCGAGGTCGACTTCCCGACCGACAAGCCGATCACCGGGGTGCTGCCCGAGCCGACGCCGGGCTGGACGGTGAAGGTGGACGACGTCACCCTCGCCACCCCGATCAAGACCGACGACGGCACGGTCACCCAGGTCGTGCAGCGGATCACCTGGAGTGGCGGGCAGATCCCGCCCGGGCAGTACCAGGGGTTCCGGGTGATGCTCGGGAGCCTGCCGGACAACGCGGACAGCCTGACGTTCAAGGCGTTGCAGACGTACTCGAACGGGGATGTCGTGCGCTGGATCGACGTCCAGCAGCCGGGCCAGCCGGAGCCTGATCACCCGGCGCCGGTGCTGACGCTGACCGCCGCGGCACCTGACGGGGCTTCGCCTTCGGCGCCGAGCTCGCAGGTGACGGCGACGGCGACGGCTTCGGCCCCGGCCTCGTCACCGTCCTCGGCCGGGATCACCGCCTCGGCCAAGACCAGCGACTCGACCGCGCGCGGGCTGGGCATCGCCGGGATCGTGATCGGCGTGCTGGGCCTCGCGGCCGGCGCGTTCGGGATCACGGCGGCTCGGCGCAAGGGAGCCGGGACCGGGACTCCGGAATGAGCCTGGTGCATCGATCGCCTGAGGCCGGGTTCGCGCCCGGCCTCAGGCCGAGAGCCGCGGTACGCCGCCTGGCGTTTCTGGCGGCCTTGGTCGTGACGGTGCTGATTTCCGTTGCCCCGTCAGCCTCCGCGCACGCGACCGTGGTCTCGACGTCCCCCAGCGACGGCCAGGTGGTCGCGACCGCGCCGACTGTGGTCTCGGTCCGCTTCGACGAGCCGGTCCAGATGCAGTTCGGCGCGCTGCGGGTGTTCTCCCCGACCGGGAGCCGCGTGGACGAGGGCAGCCCGTCGCACCCGACCGGGCACTCGGACACCGTCGAGGTCGCCCTGACCTCGGGCTTGGGCCACGGCACCTACACCGTGGCCTGGCACGTGATCTCGGCGGACTCGCACCCGGTGTCGGGGGCGTTCACGTTCAGCGTCGGTTCCTCCTCCGCGACCTCGGTGTCCCAGGACACCCTGAACGCCGGCGGGAGCAAGACGGTCGGCGTCTTGTACGGGATCGCGCGCGGCGTGGCCTACGGCGGCTTCGCCTTGATAGTCGGCGCGACCGGCTTCCTGCTCTACTGCTGGCCACCCGGAGGCGCCTCTCGCCGGGTCCGCGCGATGATCGCCGCCGGCTGGGGCGCACTGGTGGCCGCGACGCTCGCCGTCCTCGGGTTGCAGGGCCCTTACGACGGCGGGTTCGGCCTGGACCGCGTCTTCGACACCACGGTCCTGCACACCACCCTCGGCACCAGGCTCGGCACGGCCTTGGCGGTGCGGCTGATGCTGCTCGGGCTGTACGGCGTCGGGCTGGCGCTGTTGCTGCCCAAGGTGGAGAAGGCGTCGGTCAACCTGCGCATCGCGGCCACTTCGGCCGGGGCCGCCCTGGCGATCGGGATCGCCGCGACCTGGGCCGCCGCCGACCACGCCGGGGTCGGTTCGCAGGTGCCGCTGGCACTGCCTCTCGACATCGTGCACGTGATGGCGATGGGGACCTGGCTCGGCGGACTGACCGTGGTGGTCGCGGCGCTGCTGCGACCGGCGGGCGCCGACGTGCCGGTGTTGGCGCGGGCGGTGCGGCGGTTCTCGACCATCGCAGCGTGCTGCATCGGCGCACTGGTGGCGACGGGGACGTATCAGGCGTGGCGGCAGGTCGGAACGCTCGGGGCGCTGACCGGCACGGTCTACGGCAGGCTGCTGTTGGTCAAGCTGCTCGGCGTCGGGCTGCTGATCGCGCTGGGCTACCTGGCCCGGGTGTGGATCGCGCACTACCTGAGCGGCTCGGCTGGGAGCGGGAGCAGCAACAAGGGCGGCAGCGGTAGCGGGAGCAGAAGTGGAAGCAGCACGGCGCGCTCGGCGGCCGTGACACCGGACGCCATCGCCATCCGCCAGCTGCGCCGCTCGACCGGCCTGGAAGTGGCGCTCGCCACCGGCGTACTAGCCGTCACGGCCATGCTGGTGAACGCCCCACCCGCACGCACCGCCTTCGCGGCCCCGGTATCGACGACCGTCGCCTTCGACACCGGCGGCCCCAACGGCAAGGGCAGCGTGCAGGTGTTCGTCGGCCCCGCGAAGACCGGCAACGACACCGTGCACATCGAGGTCGTCACACCATCCGGCGAACCGGTGTCGGTCCCGCAGCTGACCGCCAGCCTGACCTTGCCGGACCGGCAACTCGGCCCACTGCCGGTGACGCTGAGCGGGGCTGGGACGTCGCATTACTACGGCGGCGCCACGATTCCGTTGGCCGGCGCGTGGAAGCTGGCGGTGACCGTGCGGACCGACGACATCGACGAGACGACCGTGGTCGTGCCGGTCACCATCCGCTGAAGGCGCGGTGGCCGGCACTCAGAACTCAGACATTCCCGACCATCACCGCCATCACCAGGGTCATCACCAGCGCTCCGATATGCGGGACGATGACAAGCATCTGTGGTGCGCCACCCACGCCGACAGCACCATCCAGGCCAACAGCACCATCCAGGCCAACAGCACCGTCCACGCTGTCGACCCCGCCATGCCCATGCCCATGCCGCACATCAACCAGCCGCCGCCCATGCACCACCGCACACCCCGCCAGGACCGCGGCAACGCTGAGCGGTACCCACGTCGGCGGGTGAGTGGGCGCGGCGAGCATGTAGGCCATCGCCGCTTGGCCGGCGCCGATGGCCGCGTGTTGGCCGCGGTGCTGGGCCGGGCTTCGGCGGAGCGTGGCGCGTGCGATGTAGAGCACTGCCATGGCGGCGTAGGCGACGGCGGCCACGTGCAATGCCGTGGTGGAGATCCCGGGGAACACCATGAGCGTCATGCCCGCGCCCATGAGCGCGTGTCCGGCATCGGCCGGTCGGTCGGTGTCGGGCAGCCGGGTCGGGGACAGGAGGCGCAACACGTGGACCAGGGTCGCCGTCCAGAAAAGGGCGAGTTCGGCCAGCACCGGCACCGCCGACCCGCCGCCGGAGCTCATGTCCATTCCCGGCATAGCCCCACCGTCGCCTTCCACATACGCCGCAAGACGTGCGGGTTCTTGTATACCGGCGGCCACCGACAGCCAAAAGAATCGCGGCTGCTCCCCGCGTGAGCCTTCCCGGGGAGCAGCCGCGATAATCCATGGCGAATGTGGCGTAATCGGTGAATGCCTGGCGGCATCGGCGACGGCGACGGCGACTGTGGCGGCGACGGTGCCGCCAGGCTTCGTCCTCAGCCCTTGCCGTCGTGCCGAACGGCGGCCTTGGCGGCGAGCCCAGCGAACCAGTCCTTGTCCGCTTGTGTGAAGCCGGGCATCTTCTGATCCGCGGTCTTCACATCCACCCGCAGGATCTGATCGCCGAAGCGGACAAAGAACGTCTCGCTCCCCTGCCCGTACCAGTTCTCGACGAACGCGTCGTCCCCGGTCCCGGCCGGCAGCGGCGACATCGTGTCCTTGCTGTAAGGCAGCCCGGCCACGTCACAACCCCCGCTCCCGTGCTGCCGCAGGTCGCCCATCCACTTCGCGCCGGTGCCGGACGCCATGACGTCCACCCCGACACTCGCCGTGACGCTGATCCCGCTAGGCGTCTTCCCCGCGAAGCCGTAGATGGTCTGTGGGCTGGCCACCGGGTTCTGCTCGTTGACGCAGCCGTTGTCCACGACGAGGTCGCCGGTCGTGGCGTGCGACGACGCCGGCTCGAACGTCCAGCCGGGGCCGAAGTCGGACGCCTGGAGCAGGTTCGTCGGCGGCGGGGGGACCGCCACCGGTGCCAGCGGTGCCGCCAGGCCGGGGTCGGACATCGCCGCCATCAGCTTGTCGAGGGGGAGCGGGTCCGGCTTCAGCGCGCGCTTCGGGTCCGGTCCCGACGTCATGCTGAACGTCGTCGGAGCGAAGTTCTCCCACTCGATCCCCATCGCGCCGCCGTCGTTCGGGAACTGCCGGACGACGGAGACGGCGACGAAGGGGCCGTAGGACTTGGTCGTACTCAGGAGGAAGGAACCGTCGGGCAGCGTCTTCTTGGCGCAGGGACTGAATTTCACCCCGTCCGTCCAGCCGTTGCCGTCGACCTGCACCGGATCCAGCATGGAGGTGCCGCTGGCCAGCATCGTGCAGATGTCGGCCTGGTCCGGTCCCTCGTCGGCGGAATCCACGAACGACATGTCCAGCGTGCCCATCGGAGCCGTCGCCTGCGGTGACCGCAACGAGGCCGCCGGGCTTCCGTCGTCCGTCCACGCGACGCCGGCCCGCACCATGGCCATGTCCTTCGCCATCGGATCGTCGTCGGAGACCAGTCGGGCGCTGCCGGGTGTCGTCGGCGGCACGGTCTTCGCGATGTGGGCGAGCGTCGGGTCCAGTCTGCTCAGCAGCTGCGCGGTGTCGCGGGCCGTGGTGCTCGGGACGGCGATGTAGTACTTGTGGAAGAAGTCGCGGTCCTGGCTCTTGTCGTCCCTGGTCGAGAAGCCGTTGAAGGCTGCGTAGGTGAGAACGTCGGAGGGATCCATGGCCACGGCCACCGGAGTGCTGGACGGCTTCGCGGGCCCGGTCCCTTGCCCGGGCCCGGGAACGTGCGTCTTCTGATCCACCCCGCCGGACACGCCGATCCCGACCGCCGCCACCACCGCGGCCGTGACCACCACGCTCCCGGACGCCGTCAGGGCCCTGACGCGATTCTTGCGCTGCCCGGTCCGCATCATCTCGGTGTGGTCGGCGACCCAGACCGGCTCCTCGCCCTGCCGCGAACGCTCGAACAGTTCACGGGCCCATTCCTGGTCGGTGTTCATGAGTTCCCCTTCAAGACTGAGACGTCGTCGGGCATCCGAGTGCCGGGCGCGAGCTCGCCGATCACCGCGCGCAGCGCCGCCAGCCCGCGCGCGGTCTGGCTCTTCACGGTTCCGGTCGAGCACCCCAGGACCCGAGCCGTCTCCTCGACGGTCAGGTCCTCCCAGAACCGCAGTACCAGGACCGCCCGCTGCCCCGGCGCGATCTGTCGCAGACCACTGACCAGCAGGTCGCGGTCGTGCACCAGGACGGCGGAGCGGTCCGGATGGTCCGGCGGGGCCGAAGTCGGCAGTTCCCGGCGCTGCCACGGCCGGCGCCGCTCGTCGATGCAGGCGTTGAGCAGGGTCTTGCGAAGGTAGGCGTCCAGGTTGTCATGGCGGTTGACCCGGCCCCAGGCGCGGTAGAGCTTGATGAAGGTGATCTGCACCAGGTCCTCGGCCTGGTGCCAGTCACCGCACATCAGGTACGCCGTGCGCCTGAGCGCGTGGGAGCGCCCGGCGACCAGGTCTCCGAACTCCTTCTCATCGGGTCCGCGCATCCGATCCGCCCCTCATCCCCTGATCGTGCCCGAGCTTCCGGACTGTTCTGACAGCCAATCCACGGAAGGCGGGGCGGGTTCGGTTGTCGCCGGGGGCGAGAAAGTTTCTCAGCGGTTCCGGAGGTATTCGTCGATCACGGCGTGGACCGCCTCGCGGGCGCGGTCGTAGCCGGCGCCGCGGTCTGCGAGGAGCTGCGCGGTGGGGTCGGTGTGGACGGAGGCCACGGCCAGGAGCAGGTGCTCGGTGCCGATGTAGTTGTGGTTCAGCTTCAGGGCCTGGGCGAGTGCCGCTTCCAGGAGGCGGCGGGCCGGAGTGCCGAGGGGCGGTGCCGTCACGTGTGGCGCGGCGTCGCGCGAGCTTGCGGCGTCGTTCGGCGTGGCTGCCGGGTCCGTCGGGTTCAGCGTGTCCACCGGGTCCACCGCGGCCACCGGGTCCAGCGCCGCCCGCAGGCCGGCGATGTCCACATTCAACCGAGCGAGCGCCTGCGCGGCCAGCGTGTCGCCGTCGTCCAGCATCGCGAGCAGCACGTGCCGCGGTTCGACCGTCGCGCTCCCGAGCCGCTTGGCGTGCTCTTCGGCCCGGACGAGCGTGGTGCGGGTGCGGTCGGTGAGGCGGCTGAGGGCGCCGGTGCTGATGAGGTCGCCGAGCGTCAGCTGGAAGCGCGCCGGGGTGTAGCGCTGCTGCGCCGCCTGCCGGCTGATGCCCAGGTGGCCGCCGATGTCGGCCCACGAGTTCCCGCGGGTGCGGGCCTGCTCGACGTAGTAGCCGACCAGGCGCGCGCCGAGCGCCGTGAGCTCGTCCGCGATCTCCTCGGCGGCTTCGAGGCGGTCCAGGTCGCCGCGCTCGGCGGTGCGGGCGTCCAGCTCGGCGATCAGCGCGGGGAGGTCGGGCAGTTCGGGCACGGGGCCATTCTGGCAGTCAATTACTATCTTGACGACTTGCCACGCGTCAATCCCACCCTTGACGTCATCGGGCGCGGCAGCTGATCCTTGACGCATGAACCCGACCCACCTGACCGAAGCCCTCGACGTCCTGGTCCCGGAGATCCTCGCCCTGGCCAAGGCCCCGGGCATGAACATCGCGCTCGGCATCGACGACCGGGTCGTCTGGGCGAAGGGCTACGGCCACGCCGACCTGGCCACCGGCCGTCCGATGACGCCCGAGACGGTCGGCCCCACCGGCTCCGACGCCAAGCCGTACACCGCGACCGCGGTCCTCCAACTCCTCGACCGCGGTCTCATCGGGCTCGACGACCCGATCAACGACCACCTGGGCGGTCTGCGCGTCACCAACCCGCACGGCGAGCGCGAGATAACCCTGCGGGATCTGCTGACCCATCGCAGTGGTCTGGGATCGGACTTCGCCTTCTCCGACCGGGTGCCGCCGATCGCGTTGGGGGACCTGCTCAAGAAGATCCTCGCCGAGGGGCGGACCGACGCCTACGGAGGCAGTGTTCTGCCACTGTGGGTCACGCCGGTCGGAGCGCAATACCAGTACAGCAACGTCGGTATCGGTCTGATCGGGTATCTGGTCGAACGGCTCAACCCGGACGGCGTCTCGTTTTCCGAGTGGCTGCAAGGGAATCTCTTCGCGCCGCTGGGCATGGGCTCGACCTGCTTCCCACCGGCTCAGCACCCTGATTACGCCCCGGCCGATCTCCTCGACCGCCGCTCCACCGGCTATGCCACGCTCGACGGCTTCCAGTTCCGCCTGCCGCAGATCCACGCCGGCCTCTACCCGGCGGGCGGGGCGCTGACCACGCCGTCCGATCACGCGCGCTTCCTCCTGGCGATCGCCGGGGGCGGCCGGTTGGGCGGCGTCAGCATCCTGACGAACGCCACGGCTGAGGCGATGGTCAGTCCGCAGGCGGGCCGTGGCCCCGATCCGGACACCACGATCGGCTACGTCTGGAACGTCTTCCAGTACGGCACCCCGAGCTATCACATCGGCCACGGCGGCGAGTACATGTGGGGCTGGAACCAGGTCTCGCGGGTCTGGCCGGAGCGGCGGATCGCGGTGACGGCGTCGGTCAACCAGTGGGACCTCGGGGACCTGGGCTCGTCCGAGCGTCCCAGCCACCTGGCCGGACGGCTGATGCTGAACGTCGTGGACGCCTGGGTCCACGGCGCCGATCCCCGGCCGCTGCGCAGCGAGGCAGCCGCCCGGAGCTACCTGGCCGGGGTGATCGTCGGGGACCGGCTCACGGCCCGGCTCGGCATCACCGCCGCGCCGACCGGCTTCGACGTGGACGCGATCATCGCCGCGAGCAGCGTGGCGGACGGGACGCCTTGGGACGCCGCCGCATTCCGTTCCGGGATCGGGGATGTGGCCGCGGCGGACGGCACGCCGGCGGGGATGAAGAGGCTGGTGGGGCAGAACTTGCCGGCGCATCATCTGGCCTTGGTGCAGCGGCAACTCGGTGTTCCGTTCCTGGGGAACATGGTGTCTGGTCAATAGCCTGACAGGCGCGTGGCCGGGCACCGGGCGCGCTGGGCGAGGTGCGTGACGGGCGCCTGGCGACGGAAAGCATATGGTCGCTCGGTTAGGCTCGGATTTCACCCCGAACGGAAGCGAGACCCGATGGACAGCCCCGCCAGCCCCGCCGACCTCGCCTCCCAGATCGACGCGCTGGTCGAAGGCGGCGTCGAACGGCGGGTCTTCCCCGGCGCGGTCTGGGCCGTCGGCGGTCCCGACGGCCTGACGGCACAGGGCGCGGCAGGACTGTTGGACCCGAGCGACACCTCCTGGCCCATGCGGCCGGACACCCTCTTCGACCTCGCCAGCCTCACCAAGATAATCGCGGTCTGGGCCGCCGTCGGCACGCTCTGGGAAGCCGACCGCGTCGATCTGGACGACCCCCTCGCCAAACACCTCCCGGACGCACTCGGCTTCCCCCTGGGCACCGTCACGATCCGCCAGTTCCTCACCCACACCTCCGGCGTCCCGCTCCGTGCCAACCTCCGGGCCTCCTACGGGACCGACCCGGAGGCGGTACGACTCGGCGTGCTCCGCGAGGCGGTGCACCGACCGGCGGGCGAAGCAGTCGAGTACACCGACCGCTCGGCACTGATCCTGGGCTTTCTGGTGGAGCAACTGATGGATCGGCGACTGGACGCGGTGGCGCGTGACGTGGCCTGGGAGCCGCTGGGGATGTCGGCCACGCGCTACGGACCGCTGCCGGCTTCGCTGGCCGGGCAGTGCGCACCGACTGAGTTCGACGAGGAGGCGGGCGCGCACGTTCGCGGTTCCGTGCACGACTATTCGGGTCGGCTGCTCGGCGTGTGCGGGATCTCCGGGGTCTTCTCGAACGCTGTCGATCTGGGGCGGTTCCTTCAGCACATGCTCAATCCTGAGGTCGGAGTCGGAGTCGGAGCCGGAGCCGGAGCCGCCTTCGGCCGACGCTGGATCCGCGAATCGCTACGCCTGCACACCGGCGACCTACAGCCCGAGCGCGGCCTGTTCTGGCACACCGTCCCCGGCATGTCGACCGCCGAGGACGTCTGGACGCACTACGGATTCACGGGCACCGCTATGTGGGTATCGCCAGTGCGCGACCGCTGGGCGGTGCTGCTGACGAACAAGCTCTACTACAGCCGCGATCGCGGGCCGATAACGACGGTGCGCAACGGGTTCCGGCGACTCGTATTCGGGGACTGAGATCGGCTGAAGACCGCTCAAGCCCCACCCACCCCCGGCAC
>NZ_JAAFYZ010000205.1 GCF_018274385.1 Catenulispora pinistramenti
GCCTCCATCCCCGCCTGAAACCGCGTCGTCGCGTCCAGGCTCCGCATCAGCGCCTGGACCCGCCGCTGCGTCGTCCGGAAACTCCACCCCAGAGCCCGGGCGATCGCCTCGTCCGTCTGTCCCGAGGCCAGCAGCAGGAGCAACGCCCGCGTCTGCTCGTCAGGACCCGCCTCCGACATCCCGGGTATCGGCAGCGCCAGCCGCCACTCGGCCTCGAACAACGCGATCAGCGCGTCCAGCAGCGACGAGGGGTGGATCACGTAGGCGGTGGTCAGCGCCTCCTCGGGGTCGCGGATCGGGATGAGCGCCTGCCGGTCGTCGCCGATCACCATCTTGATCGGCAGCGTGGGCCGGGTCCGGGCGTGCTCGCCGAAGGCCTGCGAGCCCCGGATGTCCTCGATGAGGCGGCCGGGCCAGGTCAGGGCGGCCCGGGTGTAGATGACGCGGTAGCTCAGGCCGGAGCGGGCCCGGCTGGCGGCGTGCTCGTGGTTGCTGCCGGGGGCGTCGAGGTAGGGCGGGCGGTCGAAGCCGCGGATCTGCTGCCGGGCCTCGGTCTGCACGTGGCCGAAGCGGCGGCTGATCTCCTCGTGGCCGCGCACCACCTCCACCGACAGCGAGGGGTCCGTATAGCGCGCGGCCGAGCGGTAGCTGTCCATCAACTCGTTCATCAAGGACCTGACCCGCAGCAGCTCCTGCTCGGTGCGGCCGACCAGGGAGCCGATCGCGACGTCAGGGGCCGAGGCGAACCACAGCGCCGCCCGGCCCGGGGCCCGGCTGGCCATGCCCTCGGCGGTCAGGCGGTCCAGCGCGGCGCGGACCTTACCCAGCGGTAGACCGGTCACCTCCGCCAGCCGGGACGCCCCGGACTCCGGATGCTCAACGAGTGCCGAGTAGACCGTTCCGCACGGTTCCGGCAGGCCCACCGATTCCAGCACGTCAGCCCCCTTATTCGCGCGCGGTGGCGTAAAGACGCCGGGTGGCGAGAATACGCCCCGTTGGCCTTCTTGTGCCATCGGCTCGGGCGCTGCCAGGTTGTTCCCCACAGTTCATTCGCTGAAGCGTGTGAGGAACCGAATGCACAGTGTAAGTAGGCGAATACGCCTGATCACGACCCTGGTCGCAAGCACCACGCTGGCGGCCGGGTCGCTCTGCGCGGCGAGCGCCGCCACCGCCTCGAACGGCCCGTCCGTCCCGAGCCGGCCCACCTATACCTTCGACTCGGCCGGCACCACCCCGTTCGGCGAGAGCTGGAAGGCCTCCGACCACCCGGTGCCCGGCGGGAACGCCGCGGCCGCCGCCTCCGGTCACGAGGCCACCAGCATGATCAGCGGCAGCACGCCGATCCCGGACTCCCTCGTGGCCGCCGCGAAGAACGACGCCGCGGCCAGCGTGAACAAGCGCCTGGCGGTGGCGAACACCTCGGGTCTGCCGGACAACTACGGCATCTCCACCTCGCTGGAGAGCTGGATGAACTCCGGCGGCGTCGACGCTCTGGGCGCCTACAGCGACCTGGCCTCCCGCTACGGCAAGCTGCCCGGACAGGGTGAGATCATCACCAACGTCTGTGTCGGCGACCTCACCGACGCCTCGATGGCCGCCGCCGGCGACGGCTACGTCAAGACCTACGGCCCGACCACGATCGTCCAGAACGGCCAGCGCTACCTGGACCTGCCGTCCATGCCGCTGATCCCGACCTACGTCTCGGACCCGGCCGGGCATCTCAATCCCCTGGGATCCACAGAGAACGAGGACCAGGCGGACGGTGAGATCATGCTGGACTTCAGCGTGATGGCCCCGCTGCCGCACCAGGACCAGCGGCCGGCGAACACCGGCAGCGGCTTCACCGACCTGCTCGGCATCGCCCCGGGCGCGCAGTACCGGCTGGTCGTGCCGGCCACCCCCTCGGTCGACCAGATCCGGGTCGCGCTGCTGGCCGCCGCGCGCCAGAGCCCGCGGCCGAACGTGATCAACGCCAGCCTCGGCTTCGGCACCGACAGCCAGGGCTTCCCGGGCCGCTACCTGGAGGACGACCCGGCGATCCAGGCCACGATCGCGCAGATCGTGCACCAGTACGGCATCACGGTCTCCATCGCCGCCAACGACGGCACCCGGCTGTACACCCCGACCGCGGTCGGCCCGGACGGCGGCAGCACGCCGACCGACGTGGCGCACTCGGCGCACCAGGCGACCACCATCGACGACGACTCGAACTCCACCACCCCGAGCCGGGTGCAGGACAGCGGCGCCATCGCGGCCGGCGGCAGCACCACCGACGACACGCTCTCGGCCGGCACCGCGGGCCCGGCGACCGTCGCCGAGACCCGGATCTCCGGCGGCGGCGACTTCTCCTCCGGCTTCGGCTCGCGGATCGACGTCTCCGCGCCCAGCGACAACATCCCGGCGTTCTCGCACACCATCGGCAAGTCGGCGCAGAGCGTCGACGTCAGCCTGACCGGCGGCACGTCGGCCTCGGCCCCGGAGGTCGCGGCCGCCGCGGCGGTGGTCGACGGCGCGGCCAAGCTGACCGGCCGGACCCTGAACCCGCAGCAGATCAGGGATCTGCTGGAGCACACCGCCCGCAAGGTGGCGACCCCGGCGCAGATCGACCGGACGCTGAACGTCGGCCCGCAGGTGGACCTCACCGCGGCCGTCGAGCGACTGCTGTCGGCCCGCCACGGCGACGACGACAACGCCGTCGTGGACGGCACCGCCGCGGACAGCACCAACGCCGACAGCACCGACGCCCGCGGCGGCCCGACGAAGATCGTCCGCCTCGGCGTCCAGCACCACGAGCTGCTGGGCCAGGAGGGCGGTGAGTTCCTGGAGAGCACCGACCCGACCTCGATCGACCTGGCCGGGCCGGCCGACGTGCGCGGCGCCAAGACCGGCGAGGGCCTGGTCGGCCCGCTCACGTTCGCCGCGGACGTGGTGAACGCCGGGCACGGCAGCAGCTACCGGCTCACCGTCGGCTCGCAGCACTTCGATTCCGCCACCCCGGCGATCCGGCTCACGCCGACCCAGCTGCTGACCGCGGCCGGGCTGCCCGTGGTGTCGACCACGCCGCGCACCGTCCCGGTCCGCTTCGACGTGCTCTCCCACGGCCGCTCGACGGCCTCGGTCACGCAGTCGATCACGCTGAGCGCCACCGACGGCACGTACCTGGAGGCCCAGGCCCCGACCGCCCCGGCGACCGTCAACGCCGGCCAGAGCGTGACCGTGCACTACGACCTGACCGGTGTGCGGAACCTGAAGTCGCCGACGATCGCGGTGTCCACGGTCGGCCACTGGAGCCCGGTCCTGGCCCCGCTTTACGCCAACGTGTGGACCGCGCCGCTCACCGGCACCTCCGGTGACATCACGATCCCGGCCTCGGCGTTCACCTCCGGCGGCGGCATCTACGGCATCTCCATCATCCAGAACTACGCCGAACCGCAGTTCCCGACCTACGGCGAATCCACGCCGATCCGGGTCGCGGGCTTCACCGCCGACCGGCGCCCGGACGCCCCGACGCTGGCCGTCGGCGGCCACCGCGACGACGCCTCGGCCGCGTTCGGCCACCAGGCGGAGGTCAAGCGCAGCGCGCCGACGTTCAGCGTGCACTACTCGGTGGACCAGGTGCCCGGCGCCGCCGGCGCGATGCTGGAGATCTCCTCCGGCGCGCCGACACTGTGGAACTCGCTCAACACCTTCACCGCGCAGAACGGCACCGCCCGGGACGGCGACGGCTACGACGCCGGCTCGCTGGTCTACCAGAAGCTGCCCGGCCGCTCCGGAACCGTGACGCTGGACGCGATCAAGCTCGGCCTGCCCTCGTCCTCGTCCTACAACGTCCGGATCCTGCCGGTCGGCCGGGACGGCAAGGCGGCCGGACAGGCCTCCCCCTCCTCGGCCCTGGTCGTGGACGACGGGCTGCCTCCGAACGGCTCGCAGGTCCTGGACTTCGCGGCCAAGGGCGCCGACTCGGTCGCCGTGCGGACCGACGCCTCCGACCCCGGAGAGTCGGTGGTGCACTACAACCCGGCCAACGGGACCTACGGCTCGGTGATCACCGCCGACACGACGCAGTCCGGGCCCTACGCCATCATCGGCGTGGACGACTCGGCGCACCGCGTGGTCCTGATGCACACCCTGAACCAGGACTCGTACCAGCTCGAAGTGCGGAACCTGTCCGACGGCAGCCTGGTCGGCACGCCGCAGGTGGTGCAGAACCCGCCCGGCGACGTCATCGGCGGCCGGATGGACGCCGGCCGGCACCAGGCCTGGGTACTCCAGTGGAAGGCTCCGGACTACCACGACGAGCTGCTGAACGTCGATGTCAGCACCGGTAAGGCCGGCACCCCGGTCGAGCCGGACGCCGCCGCCAAGGCCCCCGCGCACCACTACGACGGCATCGACATCGACCCGAGCACCGGCACCGTCCAGCTCGCGTTCCTGCCCAACTTCGCGGAGTGCTTCGGCAGCGCGGCGAACACGGTGATCAACATCAGCGAGGCCACCGGCGCGGTCAGCGTCAGCTCCGGGTCCGTCCCGGCCTGCGGGGTCGGCTTCGCCTCGTCGCAGGACGGCTCCAAGGCCACGCTGCTGAACTACGCCAGCTTCAGCGTCAACATGCTCAGCCACACCACGCTGAACCAGGTCGACGAGAAGAGCCTGACCTCCGGTGCCGCCAGCACGCTGCGCCAGCAGCAGGCCGGTCCGGTGGCCGTGGACAGCGCGCACCACCTGGCGCTGATCGCCTACGCCAGCCCGCAGCCGCTGTCCATCTTCGGCCACCCCGGCGGGGTCCAGACCGACAGCAACGGCCGCAGCCAGATCGACGTGGTGGACACCGACACCGGCAAGGTGGTGAAGACCCTGTCCTCGTTCCAGTTCAACCAGGGCTTCGGCGGTCCGCTGGCGTTCACCGCCGAGCCGGACATCCAGATCGACCCCAAGACCCGGACCGGCTACACCTACGGGCCGAACTGGAGCCAGATCGAGCAGTTCAGCTACTGATCACTGATCGCTGATCGATCGCTGATCCCTGATCACCGATCCCTCACCGATCCCTCACCGACCGCCGCCCCGTCGGCCGCTCCCCGGAGCGGTCTGGCGGGGCGGCGGCCCGTTTCCCCAGGGCGGCGACCGCTCCATAGGAGCTTCAAGCCAAGCTTGGATTTAGCTGGCGCCGCGGTGGACCAGGTCGGTCGAGACCGCCCAGAGGCGCTTGGCGGTAGCGGGATCGAGCGCCCATTCCTTGACACCGTGCGGGTGCTGCGCGAGGTCGGCGTCGTCCGGCACGGTGTAGGCCTCTCGGCAATCGTCGAGGTAGTGGCCTCCGGAGTGGGCGAACTGCGGGGCGACGGCCGCGACGATGCTGGTGGCGGCCCCCTGCTCCACCGTTTTGTACGTGAAGACTCCGGCGGCCTCGGCCGCGTCGAGCGACTGCCGCTGTTGCGTTGTGAAGTTCCGCTGTAGACCCGTCGCGACGCCGCCGGGATTCACTGTATTGGCGATGATCCCGTCGCAGGCCCAAAGGCGGGTCGCCTCGACGGCGAACAAGGAGTTCGCCGTCTTCGACTGGGCGTAGGCGATCTGCGGGTCGTAGCCGCGACGCTCGAAGTGGAGATCGTCGAAGTCGATGCCGGAGCGCATGTGCGCCGTCGAGCTGACCGACACGATCCGTGCTCCGTCGCGGTCGGACGCTCCCAGGGCCAGGGCGTCGTGAAGGCCGGCGGCGAGGGCGAAGTGGCCGAGATGATTTGTCGCGAATTGCCACTCCCAGCCCTCACGGGTTCGTTCGAGGCCGCCGGTGACCACGCCCGCGTTGTTGATCAGCAGGTGCAGCGGGCCGCTCCAGGCGTCGACGAACGACGTGACGGTGGTCCGGTCGGCGAGGTCCAGCCGGACGACCCGGGGCCGGGCCCCTCCGGTCGACTTCTCGATCGCTTCAGCGACGGCGTCACCGGCAGCCGAGTTCCGCACAGCGAGCGTCACCTGCGCCCCGGCCGCGGTCAACGCACGAGCCGTCTCGACCCCGATTCCGGAAGAGCCTCCTGTCACGATCGCGCGCAGGCCGGTGAGGTCGACGCCCTCCAGCACCTCTTCCGCGGTGCTGGAGGCGGTGAAGGAGGTGGAGATGAGTTCGCGAGCAGTCATGGCGATGACTATACAGACTAGACTTGATTTGTTTAGTACGATGCCCGCTCGTATGCTCGGTCGCATGAGCAGTCCCGATACCGGCCACCGGCCGTCGGCAAGCGCCGGTACCGACCGTCGGACCATGGTTCTGGACACCGCCCTGGCCACGTTCGCGCGGTTCGGTTACCGGAAGACCTCGATGGAGGACGTGGCGCGGGCGGCGCACATCTCCCGGCCCGGGCTCTACTTCCTCTTCTCCTCGAAGGAGGCTCTGTTCCATGCCGCGGTCACCCAGGCCCTGGAGCGCGACATCGCAGCGGCCGAGCACGTCCTGGCCGACGCCGACCGCCCGCTCACAGCGCGCCTCGTTGAAGCGTTCGACCAGTGGGCGGGCCGCTACATCGGCCCGCTGACACGCGATGTCGCCGTGGTCGTCGAGGACAACCCCGACCTCCTCGGAGAGATCGTCGAGACCACGCCGCGACGTTTCGAGGAACTGATCACGGACGCGATCGCCGTCGAGTCAGGACGAGAGGCGGCCGTCCCTGTCGCACAGACGATGATCAGCACATCGATCGGCCTCAAGCATCAGGCCGCATCGCGGGAGTTCTACCTCGAACGCCTGAAGGTCGCCGTCGAACTCCTGGTGCGCTGAAGACACCCACCGAAGCCGGAGGAGAATCCGGCCATCGCAGCAAGGCCTCATCACACGGTCAGCACGATCTTGCCCTGCGTCCGACCGGGCCGCCGACGGCGTCCAGGACCACGTCCACGTCCTTCAGCTCGCGGGTGAAGTCGGCGGTGCGGTAGTCGACCACTTCGTCGGCACCGAGGCCGAGGACGAATTCGTGCTTGGCGGCGCCGGCGGTGGCCAGGACATACGCGCCGCGGGCTTTGGCGATCTGCACGGCCAGGTGCCCGACCCCGCCGCCGGCCGCGTGGATCAGGACCCGGTCCCCGGGCGCCACCTCGGCGGCGTCGACCAGCGCCTGCCAGGCGGTGAGGCCGGCCAGCGGGAGCGCGGCGGCGTGCACGTGGTCCAGGGCGGCGGGCTTGCGCGCCAGCTGGCGGGAGGGGACGGCGACGTACTCGGCGTAGCCGTTCGCGGCGCGGGGGAAGAACGGCATCCCGTAGACCTCGTCCCCGACCTCGAACCGGGTCACGCCGGGCACATCCTCCTCCACGACCCCTGAGATGTCCCAGCCGAGCGTGAACGGCTCCAAAGTTTCCATAGCGATCACTACAGAAGTAAGCTACCACATTCGCTAGCGATCGCTATAGAATGAATCCGTGACCACGACCACCAAGGGCCGCCCCCGCGGCTTCGACCGCGACCAGGCCCTGGAAGCGGCGCTCATGGAGTTCTGGCGCCACGGCTACGAAGCGACCTCCATCGCCACCCTCACCAAGGCGATGGGCATCAACCCGCCCAGCCTCTACGCCGCCTTCGGCGACAAGCGCAAACTCTTCAGCGCCGCCGTCGTGCGCTACGCCGAGACCCACGGCGACTACGGCTCCCGCGCCCTGGACCAGACCACCGCGCGCGGCGTGATCGAGACGATGCTCCGCCTGGCCGCCACCAAGTACACCGACACCGCCGCCCACCCACCCGGCTGCCTGGTCATCGACGGCGCCACCAACACCACCGACGCATCCCAGGACGTCGCCGCCGAGCTGCGCGCCTACCGCGAGAACACGAAGCAGGCCATCGCGCGCCGGATCACGGCCGACATCAACGCGGGCACGCTGCCCCCGAAGACGGACGCACCGGCCCTGGCCACCTTCTACGCGGCCGTGATCCAGGGCATGTCGACGCAGGCCCGCGACGGCGCCAGCGAGGAGGACTTGCAGCGGGTGGTGGACATGGCGCTGGCGGCTTGGCCGAACTGAGCGGGGCTGAGCAGGGCCGAGCAGGGCTAAGCAGCAAGGTGAGCTGGGTCGAGCAGGGCTAAGCAGAGTTGAGCAGCATTGTCGAGCAGCGTTAGGGATTGAGCGCAGCGCTCACCAGGAGCCGGTCAGCACAGCCATGCTCTCCGCGCCGGATCATCCGGTAGCACCTCGATCTGCTCAGGCGCCGCACGCTCGACGGTCTCAGCGTCCGCCGCGGCATAGATCACCCGCGCCCCGGCCCCTGCCACCGCCGCACGATCCACCACCGCACGATCCACAGCCGCACAGTCCACCGCCGCGACAAAGCCCAGCGGCCCGTGACCCTCCCACCGCGGCCAACCGACGCCCGCCGGCAACCGCGGCACGCCGCCAAGCCGCGCGGCAACCGCCCCACCGCCACCGCCACCGCCACGCCCGCCGTCGTCTTCTTCCGCATCGTCCCGCACCAACCGCACCCCCGGCCGCAGCAACGCGGCCCAAGTAGCGGCATCGCCCGCACTCAAATGCTCGCGCGCCACGGACGCGAGCCGCTCCATCGTGGTCATGCCGCACAGCGTGTCATCCACCCACCACCGCCACAGAACACTGCTACGCTGACCATCGCCGCCTATTGAAAACAGTTATCATCACCAACTAGGTGGACCACCGATCACCGACCGAGCCGGCACCCGCCAGCACGTCAACACCCGTCAACACCCGTCAGCACCCCGATACCGGAGCACCACCCCATGAAAATCGCCTTCGTAGGCAAAGGCGGCAGTGGCAAGACCACCCTGTCCGCCCTGTTCGCCCGCCACCTCGCCAGCACCGGAGCCCAGGTCGTAGCGGTCGACGCCGACATCAACCAGCACCTCGGCGTGGCCCTGGGCCTCGGCGAGCGCGAGGCGGCCATGGTGCCGGCCCTCGGCGCGCACCTGCCGCGGGCGAAGGAGTACCTGCGCGGCGACAACCCGCTCATCGCGGACGCCGCCGACATGGTGAAGACCACCCCGGCCGGTCGCGGGTCGCGACTCCTACGCGTGACGGGGGGCGGCGACCCGTTCCACGCCGACTGGAGCGTCCCCGTCGCCCCGAACCTGCGCCTGCTGGCCAGCGGGCCGTTCGCCGAGGAGGATCTCGGCGTCGCCTGCTACCACTCCAAGACCGGGGCCGTCGAGCTCTACCTGAACCACCTCGTCGACGTCGAGAACGAATACGTGGTCGTGGACATGACCGCCGGTGCCGACTGCTTCGCCTCCGGCCTGTTCACCCGCTTCGACCTCACCTTCCTGGTGGCCGAGCCGACCGTGCGCGGGACCGGCGTCCACCAGCAGTACCGCGACTACGCCGACGGTTACGACGTCGCCCTCGCCGTGGTCGGCAACAAGGTCACCGGCCCGGAGGACGTCGACTTCCTCCGCGAGCGGATCGGCGCGGACCCGCTCGCCTGTTTCGGCACCTCGCGCTATGTCCGCGCCGCCGAGCAGGGGCGTGTCGAGCCGCTGGACCTGCTGGAGCCCGAACACCGCGAGGTCCTGCGCACCATGGCGCGCGCCGCCGAGGCCCGGCCCAAGGGGCCTGAGGACTGGGCCCGGTTCCAGGACCAGGCCGTCCAGTTCCACCTGCGCAACGCCCGCGCCTGGGCCGACCGCGCCACCGGCGTCGATCTGGCCGCCCACGTCGACCCCGAATTCGTGCACGGCCCGCACGCGCTGTCGGCCGTGTCCGCTTGATGATCAACCCGAGAAAGGTGGAACCCTGATGTCCCTGGACGTCTCCCCGCAGCTGCTGGCCCAGGCCGAGGCCGGTGACGTGGATCCGGCAGCGTTCGTCGAAACCGTCCGCACCTCGCTGCCCTACGCCTACGAGATGGTCGCCTCGTTGGCGCGGGATCTAAAGGCCGGCGCCGCCGAGTTCGCCGACAACCAGGTCCCGCCGCCTTCGGAAGCTGAGCGCGGGCAATTGCTGCGCGCGCTGGCCAGCGACTCCATCCGCGGGAGCCTGGAGCGGCACTTCGAGATCAAGCTGGCGTTCCAGAACTGCCACCGGGTCGCGGCGTTCCAGCCCGGCGCGGAGAACACCGACACCTACGCCAAGTTCACCTCGCAGCGCGCGCAGCTGCTGAACCAGTCTCCTGCGCTGCGGGACTGCTGACCCGAAGAAAAGGGCGAGGCCGCCGGCCGGGGGACAGTCGGCGGCCTCTTTCCAGATGGCCTTTCTCAGAGGTCTGCGCGCAGAGGTCTAGACGCCGAGCTCTCCGCGCAGTGGCACATCACCCCTGGCTCACCGCGAACACATGCATCGCGGTGGTGTTGCTGCCCACCGACGAGGACACGTTCGGGAACGTGACCGACGCCAGCGTCTTGGTCGAGTCCAGCGGCACCGTGGTGGCGAACACGTACATCGTGATCGACTGCGAGCCGCCGGAGGTGCTGTTCCGGTAGGGCATCGTGGCGACCGCGGCGTCCGTGCTGTCCGGGGCGCTGGCCCAGTCGTTCAGAGTCAGCGTCTGGGTGGTGGAGGTGCCGTCGGTGTAGGTGAGGGTGATCGGTCCGGCGGAGCCGCCGTTGCTGGACGAGCCGAGCACGCCCAGCTTCGTCGCGCCGGCCTTGCCGGTCACCAGCATGGTCTGGCCGTCCGGCAGGATGTTGTCCGCGCCGCAGGCCTGGACGTTCGGCCAGGTGTAGGTGACACCGCCGGACGTGACGGTGGCGCCGGGCTTGATCCCGTTCGCCGCCAGGGCGTCGGCCGAGTAGCTGTAGCCGTCGCCGTCGAAGTTGGCACACGCCGTGTTGCTGTCCGGCGAGGTGCCGGTGTTGCTGTAGTAGTCCGCCGGGTTGGCGGTCGGGGTGATCGGCAGGACCTTGCCGTCAGAGACCTGACCGGCGGCGTTGACCACGCTCACCGAGGCGTTGGTGCCCGGGTAGACGTGGAACTGGCCGTTGGTCCCGCTCGGGTTCGGCACGGTGAAGGTGATCGCCGTGTCGCTCCAGGAGTCCACGGTGAACGCCGCCGAGTTGCCCGGGGCGCCCCAGTTGACGCCCTGGTCGCTGAAGGCGACGTAGCCGGTGCCCTGGGTGGCGCCGAAGCCGGTGCCGTGCACGGTCACCTGCTGCCCCGCCGCGCCCGGTGACGGGCTGACCGCGGTGGCCACCGCGCCGGTCGGCGCGGCGGTCGAGGTCCCGAGGGCGAACACGTGCAGCCGCCCCTGGTCGGTCCCGGAGGGCAGGGTCACCGAGGCCAGCGTCTTGGTGGGATCGACGGGGAGCACCGTGGCGAACACGTGGGTCACGGTGGTGTCCTTGCCGCCGGCGCAGGCGGCGCAGTCCCGGTAGGGCAGCGTCGCCGCGTCGGTGTTGCCGAACGAGGGCTTGGCCTTGCCGGCGGCCAGCGTCCAGTCGGACAGACCCAGCCAGAACTGCGAGGTGCTGCCGTCGGAGTAGGTCAGGGTCGTGATGCCCTGGCTCGGACCGCCGTCGGCCGCGCCGAGCAGACCGAACTGCCGGGTCCCGGCCGGCGCCGACACGGTCACCTTCTGGCCGGCGGCGATGGTGTTGTCCGGGAAGCCGGAGGACGGCAGCGGCCAGTCGTAGGTGATGCCGCCGACGGTGGTCGGCTTGCCGGGGTTGAGCCCGGCGGCGGCGAGCGCCTGCTGGGAGTAGCTGTTGCCGTCACCGTCGAAGTTGACGTCGTTCACCGCGGAGGTGACGGCCGTGTCGTCGGCGATGCCGCTGTTGTCGAAGGTGGACAGCAGACTGCCCTTGGTCGTGACCAGGACGGTCAGGTTCAGGGTCGGCAGCGCCTTGCCGTTGTCGGTGAGCTTGACCGGCACGGTGTAGAAGGTCTGCGCCGCCGAGGCCGAGGCCTTGACGGTCAGCTTCAGCGAATCCTTCCCGGCCGGCGACAGGTGCAGCGCCGAGGAGGACAGCTTCGCGGTCACGCCGGAGGGCGCCGTGGCGCTCACGCCGATCTTCTGGTGCTGGTCCAGGACGTCCTGCGCGGAGACCGTGATGGTCGCGGTGCCGCCCGGGGCGACCTGGACCTGCTGGTCCGACAGATGGCCGATGGCGGGCTGCTGGCCGGCGCCGTCCGAGGGCGGCACGTCGTTCTTGCCCGCGCCCCAGCCCTTGTTCGGGGTGGAGCCCATCTTGATGTCGAGCGTCGCGCCCTTGGTGAACGCCGAGGCCGGCAGGTAGGCCGAGTGCCACGGGGAGCCGTTCAGCTTCATGTTCTGGACGTAGAAGTTCTTCACCGAGTCCGCGCCGGGGGCGTTGACGGTGATGGACTTGCCGTTGCCCAGGTGGACGATCTCCAGCGGGAACTCAGGGCTGTTCAACGCCATGTCCGCGCTGCCGGCGGCCGCCGGGAACATGCCCAGCATGGCGTAGACCTCCTGCGACGACATGGTGCCCAGGTCGTCGTTGCCGCCCATGCTGTCCTTGGGGTCGTCGGTGAAGATCTGGGTCCGCAGCCGGTTCACGGTCTGCTGCGCCTTCCACGGCGCGCCGGCCCAGTCGTACACCCACGGCACACCCATGTCCGGCTCGTTGCCGACGAACGCGTACGGCGAGGGCGGGCCCTGGTCGAGCTGGGTGAAGAAGGTGTCCAGCTGCTTCTGCACCGCGGCGGGGCCGCCCATGGCCGTGACCAGACCGCCGAGGTTCCAGCCGATCTGCCAGCGGTACTGCGAGGCGTCGCCCTCGACGTAGTTGCCGGAGTCGGTCAGCGTGGTCGGGACGTACGTGCCGTTGGTGGTGCGCGGCGCGATGATCCCGGTGGCCGGGTTGTACAGGTTCTGCCAGTCCTGCGACCGGTTCTGCAGCGCGGTGGCGTCGGTCTTGTCACCGAGCGCGCCGGCGAACTGGCCCAGGGCGTAGTCGGCGGCGCCGTATTCCTCGGTCGTCGACACCGGGCCGTAGAAGTTGCAGCAGGTGTTGGCGGCGTCGGAGGGGACGTAGCCGAGCTGTTCGTAGGCGGCCAGGTCCGGCCGGATGTTGTTGGGCGTGTTCGCCTCGGCCAACGCGTACTTCAGCGCCGACGCGGTGTCGAAGTCCCGCGCGCCGAAGGCGTAGTAGTCGGCGAGTTCGCCGTCGGCCGGGTCGCCGACCATGACGTAGCTCTCGCCGTTGTTCATCGCCCACTTCGGCATCATGCCGTTGTTCTGCGATGCGTCGTTGACGATCGACTGCGCGGCGTTGCTGGCCATCGCCGGGTCGACGATCGCCTCCAGCTGCGCCTGGGTCCGGTAGATGTCCCAGCCGGAGTAGTTGGCGACCTGGATGTGCCCCGGCTGGACGGTGTGCACCTGGTTGTCGAACCCGATGTACTGGCCGTTGGTGTCGGAGAACGTGTTCGGGTGCAGCAGCGCGTGGTACAGCGAGGTGTAGAAGATCTGCTGCCGGGCCGCGGTGCCGCCGCCGATCTGGATCTTGCCCAGCTCGTTGTTCCAGGCCTTGACGCCGGCGGCGTGCACGCCGTCGAAGCCGAAGCCGGTCTGCTCGGCCGCCAGGTTCGCCGAAGCGTTGGCGCCGGAGGTGAACGAGATGCCGACCTTGGCCTGGACCACCTGGTCAGAGGCGGTGTTGAAGGTCAGGTACAGACCGTCGGGGCCGGTGGTCGCGGCGGCCTTGGCGTCGTTCTTCACGGCCGTCTTCGGTGCGGCCGGCATGGCGCCGTGCAGGGTCGGCGCCGGGATCGCGCCGGGCTTGGCCGCGGTGGAACCGGTCGAGCCGGTCGTCGAGCCGCTGCCGCCGGCCGGGCTGGGGCTGGCGCTCGGGCTCGGCGAGGCAGTGGGGCTGCTCGGGCTCGCGGCGGAGGTCGGCGCCTGGGTGTTCGTGCTCTGCGTCGTCTTCTGCGTGGTCTTCGCAGCGGCCGGGGCGTTGCCCGGCGTGACGGTCGTCCCGGTCCACGTGCCGTTGGCGGTGAACGGCTGGTCGAAGACGATGTCGAAGTTCAGCGTGTAGGTGTTGGCCGCACCGCAGAAGTGACCGCTGGTGACCGAGCCCTTCACCTCGTTGTTCCCGACGACCTGCGCGGTGGTGGCGGAGTCGCCGTTCTGCGAGCCGGTCAGCTTGAACAGCAGGTTCGACTGCGCGCCGGCCGGGAACGTGAAGCGGCCGATGCCCGAACGCGCGGTCTCGGTCAGCTCGGTCTTCACCGCCGAGGCCCCGGTGCCGGTGGTCACCGAGTAGTAGTCGGGCGAGGCCGACTCGGCGGAGTGGCTGAACGGGGCCGACACACTGGACGGGTTGCTCGGCAGGGCGCCGACCGTCGGCAGGATCGGCACGTCGCCGAACGCCCCGCAGCCCGGGCCGGACATGTGCGTCAGGCTGAACCCGGATATCTGCGAGTCGTTGTAGTAGTAGCCGCCACCCTCCGGCCGGTCCGGAGTGGTGTCCGGGCCCCACTGCATCATGCCGAACGGCACGTCCGGCCCGGGGAAGTCGTCGGCCTGGCCGCCGGCCCCGCCGTCGCCGGTGGACAGGAACGGGTTGACCGCCGCCGCCGGGTTGGCCACCGGCGTGACGCCGCCGGCCGCGCCGGTCGCGGCGAACGCCGTCCCGGCCGCTCCGGACAGACCTGCTGCAACGCTTAAGGCTCCGGTCAAGACGGCCGCTCCGGCCACCTTCACCATCCTTCTTCGAACACTTACCTGGCGCGCCATGGGCACCATCCCTCCAACGAGCTATGGGTTCTCGAACGGGGTTCGAAGGTGACCTCGGTAACGTTAGCAAGCCTTCTGAGTTGCGACTATGGGTCCTGCGAGAACGTTTTTCCTGTGAACGTTCCCATGCTGGTCAGGACGACCCGGTGACTCAAAACCGTTATCCGGGCACGGAATCTCCGGCATGACAAAAGTGGTCGGAGCCGACATCGGCCCCGACCACCTGGACAGCGGGTTGTACTACATCGCTATATGTCTGTGAGGATTAGGAAATCTGGCGGTATCAGCCCCGATATGTCTCCAGCAGCCGGAGCCAGACCTCGCCGATGGTCGGGTAGGCGGGCACGACGTGCCACAGCCGGGACACCGGCACCTGCGCCGCGACCGCCATCGCCGCCGAGTGTACGAGCTCTGCGACACCGGGCCCCACGAACGTGACGCCGACCAGCACCTCCCGGTCCAGATCGACGACCGCCCGGGCCTGGCCGCGGTAGCCGTCGGCGTAGAGCGCGGACCCGGCGACCTGGCCGAGGTCGTAGTCCACCGCCCGCACTCGCAGACCCTTGCTTCGCGCCTGCTCCAAAGTAAGACCGGCCGCCGCGGCCTCCGGATCGGAGAAGACGACCTGGGTCACGGCGTGCAGATCCGCGGTCGCGACGCTGCGGCCCCAGGGCTCGGTGTCCAGCTGCCGGCCGAAGGCCCGGTCCGCGATCACGCCGCCGAAGATCCGGCCCTGGTACTTGCCCTGGTGTGTGAGCAGAGCGCGGTGGTTGAGGTCGCCGGCCGCGTAGAGCCAGGTCCCGCCGGCACCCCGCACCACGCCGGTGTCGTCGACCTCGACCCAACCGCCGGGCTTGAGGCCGACGGTCTCCAGCCCGAGGTCCGCGGTCGCGGGGCGGCGGCCGGTGGCGAACAGGACCTCGTCGGCGGTGAGGCTGCCGCCGCCGAGGGTGAGCTCGACCGTTCCGTCGGCTCGGCGCTCCACCGCCGTGGCCGACTCGCCGAAGCGCACGTCCACGCCGGACTCGCCCAGCGTCTCGGCGACGATCTCCCCGACGAAGGGCTCCATCCCGGTCAGCAGCCGGTCGTCGCGCACGAGCATCGTGACCGCACTGCCCAGGGCCCGCCACGCCGTCGCCATCTCGACGGCCACCACGCCGCCGCCGATGACGGCCAGCCGGCCGGGCACCTGCTTGGCGCTGGTGGCCTCGCGGCTGGTCCACACCTTGGCCGAGGACACCCCCGGCAGGTCCGGCACCGCGGCCTGGGTGCCGGTGCACAACGCCACCGCGTGCCGCGCGGTCAGGACCCGCTCGCCGCCGTCCGGGGTGCGCACCACCACGCGCCGTTCCCCGTCGAGCCGGCCGTGTCCGCGCACCAGGCACAGTCCGGCCTTGTCGAGCCATTCGACCTGGCCGTCGTCCTTCCAGTTCGCGGCGAACTCGTCGCGCCGCGCCAGCACCGCCCCGGCGTCCACCGCACCGGTGACCGCCTGCGCCGCACCGGCCACCCGCCGGGCGTCGGCCACCGCGGCGACCGGCCGCAGCAGCGCCTTACTCGGCATACAGGCCCAGTACGAGCACTCGCCGCCGACGAGTTCGTGCTCGACAATAGCCACGCTCAGCCCGCCGGCGTGCACCCGGTCCGCCAGGTTCTCCCCGGTGGGGCCGGCCCCCACCACGACGACGTCGAACACGTCGCCGTCGGCCGGGTCGATCGTGTCGGCCTGCCCGTCGTCACCGATGGAGGGCGACGCCCCGTGCGGGAAGATCGGCGCCCCCTCCGCCACCATGTCCTCGGCGGCGTGCACCACGTTCACATCGACGGCTTCCATAGTTCTCCTATTGAGTATCCGGATATCAGTGCTGGACGAGGCCGCCGACCGGCACCGGCGCGACATGGCCGGTCACCGGCGTGCCGAGCGCCAGCGCGAGGCCGACATCGACCAGCGACGAGCGGCGCCGGGACGGCACGTCGGCGAACGGGGTCCAGACCGACTCGGCGGTCTGGCCGTTCGGTTCGGGCCGCAACTCGCCCCCGGTGATCCGTACCCCGTAGAAGATGCCGATGTTCTGGTGCGGAACCGGAGCGGGGACGCGCAGCTCCGGGAGCGGGATCACCCGCGAGTCGACGCCGAGCAGCCGCTCGACCACCGCTTCGCAGCCGGTCTCCTCGGCGACCTCGCGGATCACCGTGTCGAACGGGTCCTCGGTGTGCTCGACCCCGCCGCCGGGCAGGGTCCAGACGCTCTCGCCGGTCGGCGGCACGCTGAGGGCCAGCAATACTCTGTCATCGACGATGCACACGGCGTAGGCCGCCAGCCGGAAGCTCATTCCGGCACGGTATCCGAGGCCGCGCGCGCAAAGCGCGGTCCGGCCGCGCAGTCGACGGCCGGACCGAGAGGGAGACAGCGGCAAGAGCTCAGCTGTTTTTGGGAGCCGAAGCGGAATCCGCACTGCCGTCCTGGGCCGTGCCCGCCGCTCGGCCTCCCGGAGGCGGGCCGGGCTTCGGCGGCGCGGGCGGGCCGGGCTTCGGTGCCGGGGGCGGACCGGGCTTGGGCGTCGGAGCCGGAGTCGGAGTCGGAGTCGGGGCCGGGGCGGGAGTCGCGGCGGTCGCAGCCGCCGCGGTGCCGCCGGCCGCCGCACCCGCCGCGGTCCCGCTCGCCGGGCCACCGGCAGCCCCGGCCTGCTCCCCATCCTCAGCGAACGCCTCGCGCAGCTGCGCCTCCTGCTCGGCGGACAGGTTCGTCTTGATCAGCTCCGCACCGGCCCGCTCCAAGGTCGGCAGCACCCGGTCCTCGACCTCGTCGGAGGAGAGCACGAACAACGCCGAGGTCCCCGGCGTCACCTTCGCCTTCACCTGTTCGATGAAGTCCTTGTCGATGCCGACGTTCGCCATCGAGCCGCCGAGCGCGCCGGCCGCGGCGCCGACGGCCATGCCCAGCAGCGGGACGAAGAACAGCAGCCCGAACAGGAAGCCCCAGAACGCGCCGCCCAGCGCGCCCCGGCCGGTCATGTCCGCCAGCTGCGAGGTCCGCGGCCGCCTGGCCTCGGCCGGCCAGCTGACCACGGCGCCGTCGAGCACCCTGATCAGCTCCTGCTTCTGCAGCTCTTCCAGCTCCTCCAGCACCTTCTCGGCGCCGTCGGGGGCATCGAACTTCCACACGGTCAGGGTTGCCACGGGTCCTCCAACGGATCGGCATCCTGACCAGTCTGCGTCGGGGGCGGCCAGGACGCCTGTCGAAGGCCGCGGCCCCTCCCCTGCTTAGCCTGCTTCCGCTACTTCGCCAGCCGTCCGAGCAACGCCGAAGCGCCGGCGATCCCGGCCAGCGCGGCGAGCGCCAGCACCCCGAAGTCCAGCGGCAGGTGCGACGGGGTCCCGATCAGCAGCCCGCGCAGCGCGTCCACCTCGTAGCTCAACGGGTTCCCCTTGCTGATCACCCGCAGCCAGGCGGGCATCAGCGACACCGGGTAGAGCGCGTTCGAGCCGAAGAACAGCGGCATGGTGATGGCCTGGCCGATGCCCATCAGCCGGTCCCGGGTCAGCACGATGCCGGCGATGCAGATCGACAGGCAGGAGAAGAACGCCGAGGCGAGCACCACGGCCAGGGCCACGCCGAGCAGCTTCAACGGGTTCCAGGTCAGCGCCACGCCGAGCAGCGCGGCGATGATCACCACCACCACCGCCTGGATCACCGACTTCACCCCGGCGGCGAACGCCTTGCCGGCCACCAGGGCCGCGCGTGGGGTCGGCGTGACCAGCAGCTTGGTCAGCACCCCGGAGTCCCGCTCCCAGATGATCTGGATCCCGTAGAAGATCGCGATGAACATCGCCGACTGCGCGATGATGCCCGGCGCCAGATAGTCCAGATACGGCAGGCCGCCGGTGGGGATGGCCCGCAGCCGGGTGAAGGTCTCGCCGAAGATCAGCAGCCACAGCGCGGGCTGGATGGCGCGGGTGTAGAGCTCGGTGCGGTCGTGCCGCAGCTTCTGGATCTCGACGGCGCACATCGCGGCCATCCGCGTGGGCAGCACGCGCCAGCCGGTGCGGACTTCGGCGGGCTTGTAGAGGAGCCGCGGTGCGGCCGGTGCGGCCGGTGCGGCGTCAGCCGACACGGGATGCGGTGTGACGGGAACGGCGGACATCGCGGAAGGTCCCTCCCTCTTGGTCGCCGAGCAGCTCGCTGTCGGCGAAGTGACGGAACACGTCTTCGAGCGTCGGCTCGGCGTCCCGGCCGGCGTCGTGCCAGGCCGCGGCGAGGTCGCGCTTCAGGCTCTCCGGGGTGCCGGTGGCCCGGATCAGGCCCTTGTGCATCAGGGCCAGCTGATCGCAGTACTGGTCGGCCTCGTCCATGTAGTGGGTGGTGACCAGCACGGTCATCCCGGTCGCGGCCCGCACGTCGTCGATCCGCTCCCAGACGCTGGTCCGGGCGATGGGGTCCAAACCGATCGTCGGCTCGTCCAGGATCAGCAGCCGCGGCGCGGTGACCAGCGCCTGCGCCAGCTCCAGCCGGCGCACCATGCCGCCGGAGTAGGTGCCGGCCATGCGGTCGGCGACGTCGGCGAGCCCGACGATCTCCAGCGCCTCGGCGACCCGCTCGGCCCGCTCCCGGCGCGGGATGTCGAAGACCCGGGCGAACAGTGCGACGTTCTCCCGGCCGGTCAGGCCGCTGTCGGCGGACAGCTGCTGCGGCACGTAGCCGAGCAGCCGGCGCACCCCCATCCGGTCCCGGGCGACATCGCGCCCGAACACCCGGATCATCCCCGGCGGCACCTTCAGCAGGGTGGTCATGGCGCGGATCGCCGTGGTCTTGCCGGCTCCGTTGGGGCCGAGCAGGCCGAACACCTCCCCGGCCGGCACCGTCAGATCGATGCCGTCCACGGCGCGGGTCTGGCCGAACGCGTACACCAGACCGGTGACCGCGATGGCCGCGACCTCGGCGTCCGGACCGGCGGCGGGCTGTCGGGAATCGGTGACGGTCATATGCCCTCTTCTCCTTCTCGGTTCTCGGAGACGGCACCGCTGTCGGGGTCGGCCTCGTCATCCACGCCGAGCCCGCTCTCGGCTTCCTCGTGCAGCGACGCGGCCAGCGCCCGCATCGCCGGCAGCGCGGCGGTCAGCGCGGCCCGGTCCTGCTCGGACAGCCGGTCGATGTGCTTCTGCACCAGCACCGAGCGCCGCTCCTGCCACTCCAGCAACCGCCGATCGGCTTCGGGCGTGACATGCAGCAACGTGGCCCGGCCGTCACTGGGATCGGCGACGCGCTCCAGCATCCCGAGCTCCACCAACCCCTTGACCAGCGTGGACACCGAATTGCCGGCCAACCCGAGTTCCTTGGCCGCCTCGGATACCCGCAACCCCGGATGCTCCCGCACCAGCCGCAGCAACTCGATCTCAGCCCCCCGCAGCCGCGGCAGCCGCAACCCGGCCCGCATCCGGCGACGGATCAGCCGCGTGAGGCCCGCCAGGACGTTCTCGAGGTCCGAGGGTTCGGTGGCACTGGTCATGCTTTGATTTTAGCTCTGAATCAGAGGTAAATGAAGGGGCCGTAGAAATCGCCGCCAATCACAAAAACCAAAAAGCTCCGGTGACAACAGCTGAGCTGTCATCACCGGAGCCGCCACACCTATCGCAGCGTCAGCCGCCCGCCTATTTCCCAGCTAGATGAATGAGTCCGAAGTTCAGGCATGTCAGTGGTAGCTATGCGGTCTGGCCGTTGGTGTCGTGGGTGTCGTCTAGGGTCGGTTGTATGAAGATCGTCCACGAGGTCGCGATCATTGTTCTCAC
>NZ_JAAFYZ010000206.1 GCF_018274385.1 Catenulispora pinistramenti
AGCCCGCGCTGGCTCCGCCGCCGACCCGCGCCTCAACACCCCCGACCGCGAAGTGCCGGTCCTCCACCTCCCCTGCCCGCTCCGTCCAGGCGCGCCAAGCCCACACCGCGAGTGCCACCGCCTCCTTGGTGTCGCGGGCGTCGCTGCGGGCGTAGGCGAGGTCGTGGGGGACCAGGAAGCGGACTGAGCAGTTGGGGAGTTCGACCCAGGGGACTGGTTCGGCGGGTGTGGGGGTGTGGATGCGGGCCAGGTAGCCGGTTGCGAGGCGGCGCCGGGCGATGGTGAAGGTGCGCTTGCCCAGGAGCGCCTCGAGTTGGTCGTCGGGGAATTCGGCGGGGGACCATTGCTCGAACTCGTTCGGGTCGCCGGCCGATGTCGTGGCCTGATACGCCAGGACCACCGCCACCACGTGGCGGCAGGCGGCGGAGGCGCCGCAGGTGCAGGCCGCCGCTTCCAGGCCGCCGGGTGGGAGGGCGCAGACGACGCCGTCGGGGAAGGTGCCGCGTACCGCGTCGGCGTCCGCGGTGATGGTCGGGCCGGTGCCGGCCGCGACTTCCTTCGCCGCCCGCTTGTACAGGCCGCGGTTGGTGAGCGAGACCAGCGCGTCCTCGGTCAGCGCCAGCAGATCCGCACGGGTGAGGACGTCGGTCACGAGTTCACCGCCTCCGCCACGAAAGCCGCCAGCTCCCCCGGCGTCATGGCGCCGACGTAGGCGCCGAGGGCCGCCAGGCGCTCGGCCATGTCGCGGTCGAAGGCGGGGGCGGCCTCCTCGTCCAGCGCGCACAGGGCGAGGAAGCGGCAGCCCTGTTCGATCAGGGAGCGGGCGCCGCGCAGCAGGCCGGCTTCGCTGCCGCCTTCGTACAGGTCCGAGATGAGGACGACGATCGTGCGGCGCGGGTTGGCCACCAGCTCCGAGGCATAGCGGATGGCGCCGGAGATGTCCGTGCCGCCGCCGAGTTGCACCTTCATCAGCAGCTCCACCGGATCGGTGACGTCGCTGGTCAGGTCCACCACCGCGGTGTCGAACGCGACCAGGTGCGTGCGCACGCCCGGCAGTCCCCACAGGCAGGCGGCCGTCACCGCCGAGTGGATCACCGACGACAGCATCGAGCCCGACTGGTCGACCAGCAGGATCACCTGCCAGTTGTCGACGTGCCGCCGCGACCGGGTGAAGAAGTGCGCGTCCTCGATGTAGAGCTTGCGCTCCTGCGGCTGGTAGTGGCCGAGGTTGCCGCGCAGCGTGCGTTTCACGTCGAAGTTCCGCGCCAGCCGCACCTGCGACGGCCGTCGCAGCCGGGCCCCGGAGAACGCCGTGCGCACCTCGGTGGCCAGCTTGCGCATCAGTTCCTCGATCACCGCGGCGACCAGCTTGCGGGCCAGTTCCAGGACCTTCGGGTCCATCAGGTGCTTGGTCCGCAGCACGGCCTTGAGCAACACCGGGCTCGGCTCGACCCGCTCCAGCACCTTCGGGTCGGTGACTATGTCATGGATCTGATACCGGTCCACCGCGTCCCGGGTCAGCCGGTCGACGGTCTCCTTGGGGAACAGCTTCGTGATCCCCTCCAGCCAGTCGACCGTGGTGAGCACCGAGTCCCCGCTGCCGCCCGGGCCCTTCGAGGGGTCGGCGGACCCCGCGCCGCCCTTGCGGACGCCGCGCCGGGCCAAGTCCTCGTCCCGGCCGTAGAGCCAGTCCAACGCCGCGTCACGTGCGGCGTTCTCCCCGGCCAGCGAGCCGTATCCGGACGCCGGGGCCCCGAGGATCATCCGCCACCGCTCCAGCGCGGCAGCCGTCCGCGGATCCGGGTGGGAATCAGGATCCTGTGAGACAGCCGTCACCGGAGCAGCCCCTCTCGTTCCAGCACCGCCTGCACATGGCTGTCCAACTCCCGTCCCCGCGCCAGCGCGATCGGGTCGTCGGCCCCGCCGCGCACCAGCGACCGCGCCGACCCCTCGACCCCGTACAACCGCAGCACCTGCCCGGCGATCGTCTCCCGCTCCCGAGGCGGGAAGTACGCGAACGCCTGCCGCAGCGCGGGCAGGGCCACCAGCACGTCGCGATCCGTCATCGCCGTGACCAGATCGTTCAACACCGGCAGCACCGACGCCTCCTGCAGGCACTGCTCCCGCGCCAGCGCGAACAGCCCGCTCAGCCAGTCCCCGAGGCTGGCCGGCGTGCCGGCGGCCCGGATCGTGCGCTCGGCGTCCGAGGACGGCGAGCCCAGCGACCAGCCGAACCCGAACGCGGCGCCCCGCATGTCCGCTCCGGCCTCGGCGTTGTCGGCGATCCGCGCCATGACCTCCAGCGCCCGCACCGGGTCCAGGCCGAGCCGGGACGCCGCGTGCCGCATCGCGTCCCGCACCGCGCGCACCGCCGCGATCCGGCGTGGCTGGGCCGGCGACCCGGGCGACCCCGGCGCCGATTCCACCAGCCACAGCAAGCGGTCCACGGCCACGACGATCACCGTCCCGAGCGTCGCAGACTGCTGAGCGTCCAGCAGCCGGTCGTGCCGCCACAGCCCGAGCACCGCGGCCAACACCTCGCCCAGCGGCTCGACCTCCTTGCCGCCGCCCACGGACATCGCCAGCGCGGTGAGCACCTCCGCCGACAGGTCCTCGATCCCGCACAGCACCGCGTCGAACAGCGCCCGCGCCGAAACCTCCAGGCCGCCGCCGGAGCGCACGTGTTCCCCGAGCCGGGCCGTCGCCGCCAGCTCGACCGTGGGGCCGTAGCCACCGGCCTCGATCAGGGCCGCCAGCCGGTCCTGTTCGGCGGTGATCCGCCACTCCTCGGTGAACGTGCTGTCCTCGGCGGCCGGGTCCGGACCGGAGACCCGGTCGTAGCCGGGGATGCGCAGAACCCTGAGACGGTGCAGCAACCGGGACGCGTCCCGCTCGTCGGCGACCGTCAGGTCGAGCGTGACAGAGTTCTGACCGGTCAGCCCGTGCCGCTCCAGCTCCGCTTCGGCGTCGTGCACCAGCGGCGGCAGCGGCGTGTCCGCGTGCAGCCGGCCGACCTGATCGCCGGACAGCGCCGCGACCATCTCCACGACCGCCGGATGCGTCCCCGGCGCCAGCGCCCGCCGCCCGGTCCAGGGCAGCGGCTGGTCCAGCGCCTCCTCGACCAACGCCGACACCAGGCCGTCGAGCAGATCGGCGCGGGCCGGGTGCCGGTGACCGCGGACAGCCGCCAGCCCTTCGCCGGTGACCCGCGCCGCGATGAGGTCGGCGGTGGAGACCCGCTGCTTACGCTTGCGCAGCCGCTGCACGACCTCCTCGGTCAGCGCCGTGGCGGCCGCACGCGGTCCCAGGTCCCACAGCCGCTGGTAGTACTCCGGGGACGGCATGCCGGACTGGTAGCCGTCGAAGGCGTCGAGGCGCTTGAACGAGTAGGGCACGAGATAGCTGACGGCCGACTCGGCGTCGATCGGCGTAGGGGTGGGCCACTCGGCGTAGGGGTACGAGGCCGCGAGCCGCAGCAAAGCGGGCCGGTGAAACCCGCCGCACACAACGAGAACCGGTCGATCCGGAGACTGCCGGAGCGCCGCCGAGATCCACCTCGCCATGTACCGCTCGCGGATCTCGTCGGACGTCGGCTCGTCCGGTGCCGGCTCCGCCCGGTCGGCGTCGGAGGCAGTCCGGACCAGATCGAAGTACGTGTTCAACCGCTCGGTGAGCTCTGCCGCCGGAGTATCAGAGGCCTCAATCTCCGCGAGGTGGTCCCACAAGCTGTCCAGGTTGTCCATCCCGAACTGCCGGCACAGATCGGCCACGACCTGCGTGAACCGCAGCTCGGCGTCGGCATACCGGTTGGTCAGCGTCAGGAACGCCGGATCCCAGGCCGGCAGGTCGATGAACCGCACCTCGGCCCCGGCCCGCGTGCCGTCGGTCAGCGCGACCCACTCCGGGGAGTACTCGCAGAACGGCGACCACGACCCGCGCGCCGTCATCCCGTCCCGCACCGACGTGAACACCGCGACCGGCAGCTCGTGACCGAGTAGGAACTCGCCGATCCGGTCGTTCATGTCGGACGGTCCCTCGATGAGCACGTGCGCCGGCCGCAGCCGCTCGATCGCCTCCCGGACCAGCCCCGCGCACGCCGGACTGTGGTGCCGGACGCCGATTACGGTCAGGTTCCCGATCGGCTGCTCGGACACCTTCTCAGGGGACGTCATCAGCCGGGCAGCCGGTGCCGCGAGTCGTAGAGCTCCTGCCACTGGTCGCCCTTGCGGCGCTGCGCGTGCTGCTCCAGATAGGTGCGCAGCTTGGCCAGATCCTCGCTGTTGTCCTTGGCCGCGGTCCCGGCCAGGCACTCCACGATGTCCGCGGCCGTCCCGGCGTCCCCGCGCAGGAACCAGCCGCGCAGCCCGACGGCATGCGCCACCGCCACCGCCTCGGCCGTGCTCATCACCGACGACAGCCGCTCCATCGCGTCGCCGCGATCGGTCTTGCCGTCCCGCAGTTCGCGGAACGCGGTGACCAGGACCTCCAGCACGTCGCGGCGCGGCGGCACCGTGACGCCGGAGCCCTGCAACAGATGCGTCGCCTCCTGCTCGACCAGCGCGAGCTCGGTGGCGAAATCGGTGATCGCGAACACGGTCTCGAAGTTGAAGCGCCGCTTCAGGGCCGCGCTCATCTCGTTCACCCCGCGGTCGCGGGTGTTCGCGGTCGCGATGACGTTGAACCCCTCGCGGGCGAACACCAGCGCGTCCTCGCCGCTCAGCTCCGGGACCGCCAGCACCCGGTCGGACAACGGCGAGAGCAGGCAGTCCTGGACCTCCAGCGGGCAGCGGGTGATCTCCTCGAACCGCACCACCCGGCCCTCGGTCATGCCCCGGTAGAGCGGGGCCGGGACCAGCGATTTCGTCGAGGGCCCCTCGGCGACCAGCAACGCGTAGTTCCACGAGTACTTGATCTGGTCCTCGGTGGTGGCCGCGCCGCCCTGGATGGTCAGCGTCGAGTCCCCGCTGACCGCCGCGGCCAGCAGCTCCGACAGCAGCGACTTGGCCGTGCCGGGCTCGCCGACCAGCATCAGGCCCCTGCTGGTGGCCAGCGACACCAGCGCGCGGTCGATCAGCGAGGGGTCGCCGACGAACTTGCGGCTGATGCCCGCCTGCTCGTCGCCCAGGATGAAGCGCCTTGCCGCGCGCAGGCTCAGCCCCCAGCCCGGAGGCCGCTCGCCCTGGTCGTCGGCGCGCAGCCGGGCCAGTTCGGCGGCGTAGCGGACCTCGGCGGCCGGGCGCTGGACGCGCTTGCCGTCGGAGTCCGGACCCCGGTCGGAGTCCGGACCCCGGTCCGGGGACGCGGCCGGGTCCGTCGCGGCGGTCCCGGCGGTGTGCTTGGCGGTCACTGTGCGGTCACCTCGGTCAGAGCGCGGAGTGTTTGCGATGCGGTCACGGATCCGAGTGTGGCGAACGGGTCCGACCACCCGGGAATCAGACGATGACCGAATGCTATGTGGGCGGCGGCCTTCATGGATCACCCCAGCGCTTCCAGATCGCGCAGGATCCGTGAGACGGCCGCCGGGTCGAGCTCCGACCACGGCAGCGCGTGCTTCTCGAATTCGGGGTGCTCGCCGCCGGCGCTCACCCAGACCGCGCTGATGGCCTGGTAAGGGGATTCCATCGGGGCACCGGCTTCCAGGCCCGGTACGAGTTCCATGACCACGTACCGCCCGGCACCCACCGGGCGGAGCAAGCGGTGCCACAGCCGGTCCTCGCCGATCGGCCCGCGCCGCCACCCGCGCGACGTCGCCAGGTCCTCGAACTTCATCGGCAGCGAACGCACCTCCCCCAGCTCATGACTACCGGGACGGGCGTCGGGGCTGATGTACGGCCGTACCAAGCGGTAGCCGTCATGCTCCTGCGCCGTCAGCTCCAGCGGCGGCCGGAGCAACTGGTCGAACGGTTGCAGGATCTCGTAGTCGGCGAACACCGCGAGCCACCGCTGCAACGCGTTCCCCAAGTCCGCAGGATGCGCGACGCCGATCAGGCCGCCTTCGGGGACCTCGTAGTGCGCGTCATCGATGTCTGCGAAACTCAGGTCCTCGGCGACCCGGAACGAGCCGGGCATCGACCCGTCCTCGGCATAGACGCCCCACACCAGACGCCGCACGAGGCGCTGGAGCAGCGGATGCGGGACGAGATAGCCGGCGAAGTCCCGCCGGCTCCACCGGCGACCGCCGGTCATCGCCTGCTCCAGGCGCTTGATCTGCTCGATCGCGACGACCCGGGCTTCGGTTCTCAGCGTCGAGAACTTCTCGTAGGCGGCGGCGGACAGCTCGGGATCGTCCAGCTTGCCGGGCTTGGGCAGCGTCTTCAACGGCGCGCCGGTCTCGTCGGTCACCACCGGCCGCAGCGACTCATCGAAGGAGAGCGTGAAGCTGCGCCGGCCGTAGTCCAGACGGACCGTGCTCTGGGCGGCGGCCAGTCCGGACGTCGGCACCACCCGGTCGGCGAGCTGGTCGGCCGTCAGGTCCAGGGTCTGCGCGACATCGTCGAACTTGGCCTGGGCCCGGCGCTTGGTCCTGGCCGACCACGCCTTGCCCGCGAAGGTGTGCAACACGGCCAGCGCCCGGTCGCCGCCGATCGCGGCGAGGGCGTCGAAGGACTCCTCCACCTGCCGGGTCCGTGATTGCGCGTACCAGAGCCCCGTCAGCTGCCGCAGGCGGGCAACCGTGGTCTCGTCGCCGAGCCGACCGAGCGCGCGGAAGGCCCACACCTCCTGCTCCGGCGCACCCGCCTGCTCCCAAGCTTCGTAAAGGGCCAAGGCGAACCCGGCGAGCGAGGAGGTATCACAGACTTCTGTGACGATCTCCAGACCCGGATACGGCGCGTCCGCCTTGGCGAACATCAGCATCTCCACCACGGCCTGAGCGGCACTGTGTGGAAGTACCGCCTTGTCATCCTTCAGGCGGATCGCGGGCAGAACCTCCGCGCGGGCCCACAGCGGCGCTTGAGGGATGGTGCGGGGGTACGCCTCCAAGCCGCGGTCCGCCAGCACCGCCTTGGTCGCCGCAGCCACGTCTTCGCCGTATGACGCCTGTGCGATCGCCACCACGTCGACCTCATCGGCTTCGATGAAGCGCAGCGCGGCGACGGCGTTCTGCCGTACCTTGCCGGGCTTGCCCACTGCGCTCGGTACCAGACAGCGCACCGCGGCTTCAGGATGCCGCCGCAGCCAGTCGGCGGCCTGGCCACGCGCCGAGCGCAACCGCACCAGGGCATCCGCCATGATCGCGGCGATCTCCGGGCTCACGAACGGTTGGAGCAGCTGTGCACGCTGGGCCGGCAGCCGGGCCATCGCCAGCACCGACGGAAGCGCCAGCAGCTCGTATCTCGCGATGAAGGTCCGGGCCCGGTTGTGGACCAGACGCAGCGGCGGCTGCCAGGTGTCGAGATGCGGACGCACGAAATCTTCGGGAGCGTACGCGGCGAAGTAGAGGGCGAGCAGGTAGTTCCGGCGGCTCAGGTCGACCGGATTGTCGTTGCCATCATTGCCGTCGCTGCTGTCGTTGCCGCCGTCGTTGCTGTCGTTGCCGCCGTCGTTGCTGTCGCTGCCGCCGTCGTTGCTGTCGCTGCTGTCGTCGTTGTCGGCGCTCTCGGCGTCGTCGGCACCCTTGGTGAGCTTGGACCAGACCGACTCCCAGCCCTGTTCCGGCACCCACCCGGCACCGTGCGCGGTGAGCCAGCGGTCCCGCTCGCCGGGTAGCCAGGCGATCTCAGGATCCTGCGGTGGTTCCAGGCCCTCGACCACGATCGGCTTCACGCGTTTGCGCTTCGTGTCCCGCCACGGTGGCGCGACCAGAACCTCCGGAAGTGTGACCGGCCCGCCGGGGGAAGCATCGGCGCCGAGCAACGCCTCGATGCGCTCGCGGCCGTCGGCATCCAGCTGCCGCGCCTCGGCCCCGGCGAATGCGCGATCGGACAGGACGAGTATGGTCAGGAGCCTGTCGATCTCCTCGGACTGGTGAAGACCGGCCAGAATCCGCAGCGCTCTGCTCGGAAAGCGCTTGATCGCAGCCTGGAGATACGCGTGGACGCCCTCGCGGTCGATCCGCTCCGCGAGCGCCGTCATCGCCGCGTCAGTGGGGGTCCGCGCGATGGTGTCGAGACACCGCTCGTGGACGCCGCACGGCTGCGGCCGCCCTTTGACCGGCGGCGGACACACGTGGCCCGCATCGCACCAGGAGAGCAGGAACGGCAGCGCCTCGGAGCCGGCCAGTCTCAGGAACGCCAGCTCGATCGCGACGTTGCCGTCCCACTGCCAATCGGTGCGCCCTCGGAACTTCTCGCTGAGCGCGGCTGCCTGATCGGCAGTCGCGACCGAGGGCAGAAGCGCTTCGAACGGCAGCAGTCCCCGGTCCGCCGCGACCAGGTCGGCCCGGAACCAGTCGGTCCGCTCGGGAAACAGGAACGATGTCAGGGCCCTGGTGAATCCGCTGGGCTCGACACCGCGCCACCGCTCGGCGATCGCCTCGGCCTCGGAGTACTCCGCGTCCGGGGCTGACCGCAGCAACTCCGACAGCTCCAGGGCTTTGGCCCAGTGCTGGAACAGATCCGCGGCCTGCGCAGCTGGTGCGACAAAGCTCCCGTAGCCCGGACTCGCCATTCGGCAGTACTCGATGACAGCCGCCAAGGCGAAGGCCGGTCCGCGGGTCGCTCCCCACAGAACGACCATGAGTTGATCAGCGCGGCCCCAACGATGCGCCGCGACCTCCACCACTGCGGCTTGCAACGGGGTCAGCGTGTCGAGGTCGGAGAAGCCGACGCCGGCCACCGCCGCAACGAGTTCCGGATCGCTGTGCAGGGATGCCAGCGAAGCGGCGACCACCTGGTGGTCCAGCTGGTATCGGCGGCTGTACTCCCGCATCTGCTGCGTCCGGTCCTGGATCGACGCGGCCTCGGCGGACGGGTACCGCGCGCGATCCCACGAGCCGACGTGGCGGTAGCAATCAGGGAGCTCGAAGGCGTTCTCACGATCCTCGTTGTCAGGATCCTCGTTGTCAGGATCCTCGTTCCGGACAACGGTGCCGCTCATCGAGCGCTCACTTCGGCCAGGTCCCACAGGATCTCCGAGGCCTGCGCGGCGCCGAGTTCGGACAGCGGTACCGAGTGCAGCTCGAACGAGGCGTCCTCGGCGGCCACGCTGAGCCAGACCCGCTGGACGTTCTGGTAGCCCGAGCCGCTCGCCACCCCGCCCCTCAGTCCCGGCGAGATGTCCAGAATGACGTAGCGGTCGTCGCCCAGGGGCCGCAGGAACCGCGGCCACACCGGTGGGTCGCCGACCGGGCCGCAGTACCAGCCGCGCGGTTCCAGGGCGGCCACCTGCGCCGGGTTCAACACGACCCGCTCGAACCGGGTCAGCGTCCGGCCGGCCAGCTCGTCCTGGGTCAGCCCCAGCGCCGGCCGGCCCAACTGGTCCAGCGGTTGCAGGATCTCGTAGTCGGCGAACAGCTCGCACCACCGGTCCACGACCGGCCCGAGTTCCACCGGGTGCGCGACGCCCAGCGTGGCGCCTTCGGGGATCTCGTAGTGCGCGTCGTGGGCGTCGGCGTAGCTGAGGTCTTCGGCGACCCGGAAGGAACCGATCACAGAGCCGTCGGCCGCGTAGACGCCCCACACCAGGCGCCGCACGAGGTGCCGGAGCAGCGGATGCGCGACCAGGTGCGCGGCGAAGCCGTCCGGCTCCCAGCGCCGCCGGGTGAACATCGCCTTCTCCAGCCGCTGGATCTGGTCCGTGGCAACGGTTTGCGCCGCCTTCTTGAGCTCTGTGAACTGCTGGTACGCCGCCTTCGCCAGTTCTTGGTCGTCGGTCTTGACCGGCCGCGGCATCCGCGCGAGGACCTTGCCCGCCTCATCGGTGATCCGCGGCCGCAGTACTTCGTCGAAGCCGACGTCGAAGGAGCGCGGGCCGTAGTCAAGGCGCAGCGTGCCCTCGGCGCTCAGGCCGAGGGTCGGGACGACCCGGTCGGCGAGCTCGTCGGCCGTGAGGTCCAGCGATTGGGCGACGTCCTGGAAGCGGCCCTCGGCCCGGCGCCGGACGGCCTTGCGCCGGCCCTTCTGGACCACCGCGTGCAGGACGGCCAGGGCCCGGTCGCCGCCGATCATGCCCAGCACCGTCAACGTGTCGTCGACCAGCGTGTAGTGGCGGTCCGTGGTCCAGGGCCCGATCAGCGGCTCCAGCCGGGCCACGGTGCCGTCGTCGCCGAGCTGGCCCATGGCGTCGACGGCCCAGTGGTGCCGGTCCGGGGAGCCGGACTCCTGCCAGTTCTGGAACAGGGCGAAGACGAATTCGCCCAGCGAGGAGCCGTCGCAGAGTTCTTTGACGATCTCCAGGCCCGGATAAGGCGCCTCGGGCTTGGAGATCTGAAGCATCTCCACCACGGTCCGCACCGCGCGCGGCGGCAGCGCGGCCGTCCCGTCCTGGAGCCGGATCGTCGGCAGCACCGACGGCCTGGCCCACGCCGGGGTCTCGGGCATGGTGCGCGGGAACGTGCCGAGCGCACCGTCAGCCATCAGTTCTTTAAGCGCCACACCGGCCGCGGCGCCGTGCGTGGCACCGGCCAGGCCCACGACGTCCGTGCCCTCGGCGGCCAGCCAGCGCAACGCGGCCTCGGCGTTGCGCCGTGGCAGGCCCGCCCTGCCCAGTGCGGTCGGCAGCAGGTGGCGCACGGCGGCCTCGGGATGCCGACGCAGCCAGCCCAGAGCCGCCCCGCGCGCCAGGCTGCGGCGCCGCGTCATGCCCTCGACCAGGGACGCGGCGAGCTCCGCACTGACGAACGGCTGGAGCAGCCGGGCCCGGACCCCGGGCAGCCCGCTGATCGCCAGCACGGTCGGCAGCGCCCGCACTTCGTACCGGGCGACGAACGCGCGGGCCCGATCGTCGGCGCGGCGCAACGGCGGCCGCCAGCCGTCCTCCAGCAGCGGCCCGACCAGCTCTGGAGGCGCGTAGGCGGCGAAGTAGAGCGCCACTGGCGTCATGGGGTCGTCGGCCTTCTCCGGCTGCCCGCGCCACTCGGCGATCTGCTCAGCGATCGCCGGCCAGCCTTGCCGCGGCTCCCAGCCGGACGCCCCGCGTCCGAGCCACTGCTCACGTTCACCGGGCAGCCAGACGACGTCGACGTCGGGCGACGACGTCAGGCCGTCGAGCACGACCGGCTTCGGCCGCTTGGCCCCCGGGTCCGACCACGGCGGCCGGATGAGGATGCCAGGGATGTCAGTGATGTCAGGGATCTGGCTCGCGGCCACGATGTCGACCGAGTTCTGCTCGATGACGGCCGCGACCCGCTCCCGCGCTTCCTTCCCCAACTCGGGCAGCATGGCCCGGGCCCGGTCCGGGTCGGCGGCCACGACGGCGGCGATGACCTGAATCGAGGCCTGCGCCGGCGCCATCGCGGACAGCACCCGAAGCGCGCTGTCCGGGAAGCGTTCCGCGGCGGAGTGCAGGTAGGCCAACCGCTCCGGGCGGCCGTCGTCCCGCTCGGCGAGCGCCCGCATCGCCGCATCGCCGGGAACCCGGGAGATCAGCTCCAGCGCTTTCTTCCTGGGCTCGCTCAGCTGCTTGTCCCTATCCGGCCGACCGTCGTGCCAGGCGAGGAGAAGCGGAAGCGCCTGGGCACCGGCGATAGTCAGGAAGGTCAGCTCGACTGCCTCGTCACCGTCCCACGTCCACTTCGGGCCGTCCTGCACCAACTTGCCGACGATGGCGGCCTGCTCAGCGGTGACGACGGACGGCACGAGTCCGGTGGCCGGGAGCATGCCCAAGCCCGCCGCGCCGAGGTCCGCGGTGAACCAGTCCGAACGCTCGGGGAAAAGGAATGTCGTGAGGGCCCGGACAAACTGGCTGCCGGTCCCGTCCTGGTCCGAGCGCTCGGAGAACAGGAACGCCGTGAGGGTCCGGACGAACCCGCTGCCGGTCCCGTTCTGCGCCCGCAAGCGAGCGGCGACGGCCATGGCCTCGGCATGGATCTCGTCCGGCGCCGAGCGCACGAGATCCAGCAGCTGCCGGGCCGGAGCCATGAAGTCCAGAAGGCGGGAGCGGTTGCCCGGCTTTGATGAGCAGTACCCTGCGAAGGCCTCCAGCGCGAAAGGGACACCGCGCACGTGGTTCCAGACACCGATCGCGTGGTCTTCCCCGAACCCGTCCAGATGCAGGAGCGTCGCTTCGGCGTAAGCGGCCTGTCGCGGGGTCATCGAGCCCAGGTCGCCGAAGTCCACCCCCGCCATCATCCGGACGATGGCCTGGTCGCTGCCGACTTGGTTCAAGGCGAAGTCGATCGAGGACTGGTGGGCGGCGACCGTGTTCCGTCGGTGTTCGTACAGCTTCCGCAGTGCCTCGGAATCCAGAGCGGCGACCTCGCCGGGACGGCAGCGACCGCGCTCGATCGGCTTGACCCGCTGGTAGGCCGGTGGAAGATCCAGGGCCTCGCTCACGTCCCGGTCACCTCGCTCAGATCGTTCAGGATCTCCGAGGCGGTCACCCGATCCAGCGACGACAGCGGTTCGGTGGCGTCCTCGTGCCGCCAGTACCCGTAGCCGGAGGTGTTCCCGGCGATCCACGCGCGCCGCAGCTCCTGGTCCTCGCCCTGGCCGGCCCAGCCCGCGCTGAACCCGGGGTCCAGCTCGACGACCAGCGAGCGGCCGTCGGGCAGGCCGCGGAGCAGGTAGCCCTGCCAGCCGCCGTCAGCCGGGTCGCTGCGGGCCCAGCCGCGGCGTTCCAGGCCGAGTACTTTGCCCGCGGGTGTCCGGACCCCGGCGAAGCGTGTCAGGAGTCTGCCTTCGGCTTCTTCGGCGGTGAGGGTGTGGACCGGTCGGCCGAGCTGGCGCAGGGGCTGCAGGATTTCGTAATCGGCGAACAGCTCCGACCAGCGCGGCAGATCGGTACCGAGGTCCACCGGGTGCGCGACGCCGACCGACGCGTCGTCGGGCAGGAGGTAGGGGTCATCGGTCGCGTCGGCGTAGGAGTCGTCCTCGGCGAGCCGGAAGGCGGCGCGGACGCCGGTGCCGTCCGGCCGGAAGTCCGACCAGACCAGCCTCCGGACGAGGTGGCGCAGCAACGGATGCCCGACGAAGTACTCCTCGAAGTCCGCCTTGCCCCAGCGGCGCCGGGCCACCATCGCCAGCTCCAGCCGGGCGATCTGGTCGGCGGCCAGGGTCCGCACGTCCTTCCTCAGTCCACTGAATCGCTGGTACGCGGCCGGGGCCAGCTCGGCGTCGTCCTTCACGCCGGGCTTCGGCAGGGCCTTCAGCCGCTTGCCGTTCTCGTCGGTGACGCCGGGCTTGAGCTGTTCGTCGAAGAAGACCCGGAACCGGCGCGGTCCGTAGTCCAGCTCCAGCGAGCCGGAGGCGTCCAGCCCGAGATCGGGGACCAGCCGGTCGCCGAGTTGGTCGCGGGTCAGGCGCAGCTCCTTGGCGATGGCCTCGACGCGCTCCAGGGCGCTGTCCTTCAGGCCGCGGAACTTGCCCTTCTGCGAGATCCCGTAGAGGTGCAGCAGCGCGGTGTCGCCGCCGATCGCGGCCAGCACGTCCAGTCCCGCGACGGCCCGCGCGTGGCCGCCGTCCCCGGGCCAGATCCGGATCAGCGGGGACAGGCGGCGTACGGCCTCGTCGCCGCCGAACCAGCGCAGCGCGTCCAGCGCGAAGGACTGCTTCGCCGGATAGTCGGCGGTCTGCCAGTTCTCGAACAGGGCCCAGGCGAAGTCGGCGAGCGAGCGGGCATCGCAGAGTCCTTGTACCTGCTCCAGACCGGGATACGGGTCCTCGGTGTTGGAGATAGTGAGCATCCGGACCACACTGCGCGCAGCCGACGACGGCAGCGCCGCCTTGCGTCCGGCTACCAGCAGCTGCGGCAGGCTGTCGGGCTCGGCCCAACTCGGCGGCTCCGGCATGGTCTTCGGGAGCGCGGCGAGCAGCGGGTCCTGCGCGAGCAGCCGGACGACGGCGGCCTCGGCTTCGGCGCCATAGGTCGCGGCCTCGGCCCGGACTTGTTCCTCGAAACCGGCGGCTACCAGGAAGCGCAGCGCGCCCTCGGCGGCCTGCCGGGCCCGACCGGCTTTGCCGAGGGCCGTGGGTATCAGGGTTCGAGCGGTGAGCTCGGGATGCCGGCGCATCCAGGCCTGCGCGGCGGAACGCAGTGTCTTCGTCCGCTGATTCCAGTCGGCGACCAGCGGCGCGATCTCGGAGCAGGCGAACGGCATGAGCAGCGACGCGTTCTCGACCGGGATGTTGCGCACGGCGCTGATCACCGCGTCGTAGGCGTCCAGGCCGAAGCGTGCGGTGGCCGTACTGCCCCATTCGAGGGCGTCGTAGTAATAGCCGACGTAGAGGTTCCTGAGCGCCTGACGGGCCTCCTTCTCCGGGCCGCGCACGACGATCAGCATGAGGTGGTAGGCGCTCCGCCGGCCCAGGGCCTTGGCGAGCAGCTTGCCCCAGTCCTGGTTTTCGTGGTGCGGCACCGGGAGAGCGTCAGCGCGCCATTCCTCGCGTTCTTGGTCGTTCAACCAGACGACCGCCCTGCTCTCCGGGGCGGTCAGGCCCTTGACGACAACCGGTTTCACCGCGTCCCGATCCCGCTCCCACGGCGGGGTGACGAGCAAGTCCGGCAGGGTGTCCGTGGCCACCTCGGGCAACGCCGCGGCGACCGCGTTCAGCAGCTTCTCGACCCGGGCCCGGGGCTCGTCGGCCAGCCGCGGCGCGACGGCGCGGGCCGCGTCCGGGCGGCTGGTGACCGTCAGGCGCAGCACCCGCTCCACGGCGATCCGTGGCCCCGGCTGGTCCGGGGTCTGCTCGGCGAGCAGCCGGATCCCGCGTTCCGGGAACCGCTGGGCGGCCTCGGCGAGCACGGCCGCGGTGCCGCGATAGTTCAGCTGGGCGAGCAGCGCCTCGAAGGCCGCTTCGCTGTCGAAGCCGGCGAGCAGCCGCTGCACGCGCTGCCGGGGCTCGACGCCGTCCCAGTAGTCCTCGGCCCAGGTCGCGATCGAGGGGATCACGTCCAGCCCGACGGTGGCCACCATGGTCGCGGTCGCCGCCGAGCACAGCCGGAGCGCGTCGGCGTGCGCCCACTTCGCCAACCGCTCGCTCTGCCGGGAGGTGGTCACCGCGGCCATCAGCAGCCAGGCCGCCAGCCCGTCACGGACCGCCCAGCTGCCGCCGAGCAAGCTGGCGATGTCCGCGTCGACCCAGTCGTCCCGCTCCGGGAACAGGAAGGAGGCGACGGCGTTCCGGGCGGTCGCCGCCCGTCGCAGAATACTGACCTCAAGCCCGGCGGCGGCGTGGTCGTCGGCGGCGGCGGCCACGAGATGGCGGCGCATCCGCGCGGCCATCGCGAACCGTTCCTGCGGATTGGCGGCGTCGTGGTCCTTGCGGCGCAGGGCCGGGACGCCCTTGCGGCCCTTGTACGGAACCCAGACCGCGAAGCCGCCGAGCTCGGCTGTCGCGCAGGCGGCGAACGGGACGCCGCATGCGGCGACCCAGGCGTCGACCAGGATGTAGGGCTCGTAGGTCTTCGGCGCGTCGTAGAGCACGAAGGACGCGGCTATCGCAGCCTGCTGCGCCGTCATCACGGCCAGATCGCCGAACCCGGGCCGCCGCATGACGTCCGCGAGGTCGTCGTCGGTGCCGTCGTGGCCGAGGACGAGCTCGACGGCCGGTGCCGCCTTGGCGAATACGCGTTCGAAGTTCTCCACGGCGCCCGGGGCGAGCGCGACGGGCTCGGCCGAGTCCCCTGACTTCCCGTCCCGCCTGGGTATCACCAGCGCGCGAGGATCGAACCGCTTCTCGAACAACCCTGCGACGGCGTCCACCGGTTCCAGGACGTTCCCCACTAGCCCTCCCAAGCCCCTTATCGGCCGGCAAACACAGCGCCCGCCCGAATGGCCAGAACCATAGCGAGGCGAGCCGACAGCGGTGGCGGGGTCCCGTGCGTTGTGGGTAGAAGTGACCGCAGGACGGTCCGGGCGATTACCGGCGGCCTGCCGTCATCCCCACGCAGCCCTCAAGTTGCTGACCCGTTCGGGTGCATGATCCCCTCGAACTTATGGCGCTCCGGTTCGCGGCATTCATGGCGCTGTGGACCGTCTTCTACTACTCGGTTCCCAGTTTGCACCTGCTCACCTGGACCGTCATCGGCCTGGGCGCGGTCGGGGCGGTGCTGCTGGGTGTCCGCCGGTACCATCCGCACACCCCGCTCGCCTGGTACCTGCTGGCCGCGGCGATGCTGACGCTGGTCAGCGGCGACACCTCGTACAACCTGCTGACCGACGTCTTCAGCCAGGTCGAGCCGTTCCCCTCGCTGGCCGACGGCATCTACCTGGCGACCTACCCGCTGGCCGCCGGGGGCGTGATGCTCATGGTGCGGGGGCGCAGCCCGCTGCGCGACCGGGCGGCGCTGATCGACGCGGTCATCCTGACCACGGCCGCGGCGCTGCTGCTCTGGGTCTACATCATCACCCCGAACGTGGCCGACCGGGACCAGTCCTGGCTGGCCAACGCGGTGTCCATCGCCTACCCGCTGGGCGACGTGATGCTGCTGGCGGTGACCGCGCGGCTGGCCACCGGCGGCGGACTGCGGGGGCCGGCGGTGCGGCTGCTGCTGCTCGGCGTGCTCGGGCTGACCGGGTCCGACGTCGCCTACGCGCTGGTCCGGCTGTACGGCACCTGGCACGTGGGCTCGGCCGCCGACCTGGGCTGGGTCCTCTTCTACGTCTCCTGGGGCGCGGCCGCGCTGTCGCCGTCGATGACCGAGCTCACCGAGCCGGTGGCCCGCAGCCGGCGCACCGACAACTCCCGGGTGCTCCCGCTGGCGGTCGCGGCCCTGGTCGCGCCGACCGTGCTGATGGTCGAGGCGCTGGAGCACGGACTGCGCGACGGCCCGGTCATCGCTGTGACCTCGGCATTGATGTTCCTGCTGGTGCTGATGCGGCTGTATCTGGCCGGGCGGCAGAACCGGGAGCTGGACAACCGCGCGCACACCCGGGCCATGCTGCGCGAGCTGAAGTACCGCGCCTACCGGGACTCGCTGACCGGCCTGGGCAACCGGCTGCGGTTCCAGGACCGGGCCGAGCGCGCGCTGGCCCGGGCCCAGGACTCCGGCGGGGTGGCCGCGATGCTGCTCATCGACCTGGACAACTTCAAAGAGGTCAACGACACCCAGGGGCACAAGGTCGGTGACGAGCTGCTGGTGGCCGCCGCGCAGCGGATAGCCGGGGCGGTCCGGCCCGGTGACCTGCCGGTGCGCCTGGGCGGCGACGAGTTCGCGGTGCTGCTGTCCGACGGCGCCAGCGAGGGCGCGGCCGTGGCCCTGGCCCAGCGGCTGATCGGGGTCCTGGCCGAGCCGTTCCGGCTGTCCGGGGCGCCGGTGCCGGTGCGGGCCAGCATCGGGGTGGCGACCAGCCCCGGCGGCGCCGGCGGCACCGAGGAGGTGCTGTTCCGCAACGCCGACCTGGCGTTGTACGCGGCCAAGGCGGACGGCAAGGGCACCTGGCGGCTGTTCGACCCCAGCCTCTACGACGCCGCGCTCCAGCGCCTGGCCCTGCGCACCGGGCTGGACCGGGCGCTGGCGGTCGGCGAGTTCGAACTGCACTACCAGCCGATCGTCCAGCTGCAGGGGCCGCCGCGGGTGGCCGGGTTCGAGGCGCTGGTGCGCTGGCGACACCCGAAGCTCGGGCTGCTGTCCCCGGTGAACTTCGTGCCGGTGGCCGAGGAGACCGGGCAGATCAGCCCGATCGGGGCGTGGATCCTGCGGCGGGCCACCGCCGACGCCGCCGCGGCCGGGTTCGGGTACGTGGCCGTCAACGTCTCCCCGCACCAGTTCAGCGGCGGCCGGTTCGTCGACACCGTGCGCTCGGCGCTGCGCGAGGCCGGGCTGCCGCCGGACCGGCTCACCGTGGAGATCACCGAGAACGTCTTCCTGCACGAGGCCACCGCCGACGCCCTGGTCGACCTCCAGCGGCTGACCCGGCTCGGGGTGCGGATCGCCATCGACGACTTCGGGACCGGCTACTCCTCGATCGGGTATCTGCGGGACCTGAAATTCGACGTGATCAAGGCGGACAAGTCGTTCGTGGACCACATCGCGGACAAACCGGATCACGAGCGGCTGCTGCGGGGAATCGTCCATGTCGCGCGGATCATGGACATCGCCGTGGTGGCCGAGGGGGTCGAGACGGTCGCGCAGCGGAACCTGCTGCGCGAAATGGGGTGCGCCTACGCACAAGGCTTCCTCTACTCACCGGCAGTGCCGCTGGGAGAGACGGCCGGCGTGTGGGCCACGATAGAGATGGGAGAAACCTGATGGCTCGGCATGAGGTCTGGGCGGAGCTGGCCCGGTTGAAGGACACCACGCGGTTCTACGACGCCGTCATCGACGAGCAGGACACGAAGGAGCCCAGGCGGATCCGGATCGGCGACCACTGGATGGCCGACTTCGCGTCCTGCAACTACCTGGGGTTCGACGTCGACCCGGAGATCATGGCCGCCCCGGCGGAGCTGATAGCCAAGTGGGGCACGCATCCGAGCTGGTCCCGGCTGCTGGGAAACCCCAAGCCGTACCTGGAGATCGAGGAACAGCTCACCGACCTGTTGCAGGCCCCTGACACGCTGGTGCTGCCGACCATCACCCACATCCACATGACGGTGATCCCGGTGCTGGCCGGCAAGGGCACGGTCTTCTGCGAGGCGCAGGCACACCGCACCATCTACGACGGCAGCTCGGTGGCCCGCGGCAACGGCGCCACCCTGCACCGCTGGCGCGCCACCGACCTCGGCGGCCTGGCCGTGGCGCTGCGCAAGGCGCCCAAGGACCTGCCCCGCCTGGTGTGCATGGACGGCATCAACAGCATGTCCGGCAACGAGCCGGGGCTGGCCGCGATCGCCGACATCTGCCGGGCCGAGGACGCGCTGCTGTACGTGGACGACGCGCACGGCTTCGGCGTCATCGGCGAGCGCTCGCCGGCCGAGACCTCGCCGTACGGGGCGCTGGGAAACAGCATCGTGCGCCACCTCGGGGAGTCCTACGACGGGCTGGTGCTGGTCGGCGGCTTCTCGAAGGCGTACTCGTCGCTGATGGCGTTCATGGCCCTGCCGACGCAGATGAAGGAGTACCTGAAGTTCGCGGCGGCGCCGTACCTGTACTCCGGCCCCTCCCCCACCGCCTCGCTGGCCACGGTGCTGGCCGGGCTGAAGGTGAACCGGGAACGCGGGGAGGAGGTGCGGGGCAGGTTGTGGCACAAGACGGCGCGGGTCATCGACCACGTCCGCAAACTCGGGCTCTTCACACCGAACGTCAGCGGGTTCCCGATCATCGAGCTGCCCGCGCGGGAGCCTTCGGATATCGACGAGATCGCCTCAGTGCTCTGGGAGCGGGGAATCTACGTCACGCTGGCGGCCTATCCGCTGGTGCCGCGAGACCAAGCCGGGTTCCGGATCCAGTTGACCGCGGCGAACACCGACGAGGAGATCGACCAGTTGAACGAGACCCTCACCGAGCTGGCTCCACTGCTGCGTAAGACCGAGCACCACGGGACCGGCGGCGGAACCGGCTCCGGGGCGCCAGGGCAGCACTGAGGAACCGGGCGCATGAACCTGGACAGCTGGAGCGAACTGGGGCGCGTCGCGCTGGCCTTCGTCCTGACCTACCTGCTCGGCTTCGAGCGCGACCTCCGCGGCTCCCCGGCAGGGGACCGCACCTTCTCCCTGATCGGCGTGGGCAGCGCGATCATCGCCGTCCTGGCCAAGGACGGCAACGCCCCCAACGCCCTGGCCGGCGTGATCACCGGCGTCGGCTTCATCGGCGCCGGCGTGGTCTTCCGCCCCAACCTCACCGTCGGCGCCCGCTGGCACATCATCGACACCGTCAAAGGCGTGACGACGGCGGCCACCATCTTCGCGGCCGCCGCCGCCGGCGCCGCCTGCGGCTTCGGCAGACTGGTGCTGGCCACAGGCGGCACCGCGCTGGTGCTGTTGGCGCTGGAGGTGCGGCATATTCCGCTGCTGAAGTTCGCCGACGGGCGGCGGTGGGCTTCGCGGTTCGCCAATGACGAGGTGGTGGTGGCGGATTCGGGCGCGGGTGGCGCGAGCGCGGGCGATGCGGGCGCGGGCGATGCGGGCGCGGAGGACCGCCAAACCTAGTGCCGTATCAGGCAACGTTCGCCCTGTCGGTGGTGGGTTCCGGCGACAGGCGGGTGTGTCAGATGGGGGCCAGTGGCAGGCTTGCGGCTTGCGGTTGGTGTTTTGGTTAAAGGCGATCTTTACGGAACTACCTAGTATTGACTAATCACGGATCGAGACGCAGTTCGCTGTGCCACGCGGTTTGCGTTGGCGGGCGGCGGTTGTGGTGGTGGTTTCGCGCGGGTCCGAGTCACTGCGCACGCG
>NZ_JAAFYZ010000207.1 GCF_018274385.1 Catenulispora pinistramenti
GGGGCGGGGCTCCGACGCCGGCGGAGGTGGAGCCCGTCGTGGGTCCCGGCTGCCGCGAACCGCTGGGGGTGGCGTGCCGGGAGGAAGACGGAGGGTTCGACGGCGGAGGGTTCGAGGGCGGGTTCGCTCCGGACGCGGGGCCTGTCGGCTGCGGACTGCCGGGGGTGCCCGAACTCGACGGAGCCGTCGAACCGTGGGCAGGGGTGCTGCCGGACGCGGCAGCCGGGGACGGGATCGACCCGTCGGGGGTGGCCGCGCCGGGCGAAGTGAGGGCCGAGGTCGAGGCGCCGGCGGCGGCGACGGAGGCAGCGGCACCCTTGGAGCCGCCGGTGCCGACAGCCACCGCGACGCCCAGGGCGATCGCCACCACGGCGGCCCCGACGGCGAAGACCGGCGCGGGGCGACGGGTCGATCGGTCGGGCTCTGCGGTCGATCGCTCGGGGCGAGGAGTCGAAGGCTGCTGCGCGACCGCGTCGGATTCGCGCGGCGATTCCTCGTCGCCGTCATCCGAGCCCGGCGAATCACGCGGCTCGGGGACGTCGCGGGAATCAGTACTCGGATCCGGCTCGGCGACCGGCGTTCGGGGCTCCTCGCGCCGATACGCCGAGGTCCACGCGACGTGGCCCTCGGCCTGGTCGGGCTGGTCGGGCTCGTCGTCTTCGGCTTCGGCGGCGACCCCCGAGGCCGCGGCTGCGGCCGCACCCAGCCCGACCGGCGGCGCGGTCGCCTTGTCAGCGCACTCCCGAGCCGCCCGGGACATCTCCCCCGCGTCCGGCCACCGCAGCGCCGGATCCTTCGCCAGCGCGCGCCCGACCAGCTCCCGCACCTCGGCCGGAATCGAGTCCGGCAAGGGCGGCGGGGGCTCGTGGACGTGCGCGTAGAGGATGGCCGCGGCCGATCCCCGGTCGAACGGAAGCTCCCCGGTCAGGCACTGGTAGGCCACGACGCCGAGGGAATACAGGTCGGACAGCGGGGTGACAGCCCCCTGCGATATCTGTTCCGGCGCCAGGTACGGCGCCGTCCCGAGCACCGTGTCGGTGGCGGTGAGCCCGATGCCCTCGCCCTCCCGGGCGATCCCGAAGTCGCCCAGCGCGATCCCGCCTTCGGAGCGCACGATCAGATTCGAGGGCTTGACGTCCCGGTGCACGATCCCGCGCTCGTGCGCGGCTTGCAACGCCGCTGCCGCCTGGGCCGTGTAGTCCAGCACGGTCGCCAACGGCAGCGCGCCTTGTTCCTCGATGAGGCTCGCGAGGTCGCGGCCTTCGAGGAGTTCCATCACCAAGTAGGCCGGGAGCCCGTCCGGGTGTTCCCCGGACGGCGGCGCGGCCTCGCCGTAGTCGTAGACCTCCAGCACGCCGGGGTGCCGGATGGCGGCCATCACCCGCGCCTCGGTGCGGAACCGCTGCGCGAACCCGCGCGCTCCGACCAGCGCGGGCAGCAACAGCTTCACCGCGACCTCTCGCGCCAGCACGACGTCCTCGGCCCGCCACACGTCGCCCATCGAGCCACCGCTGATGCGGTTGACGAGCCGGTAGCGTCCGGCAAGCACAGTTCCGGTTCCCCACATGGTCTCCGATGGTGACAGGACGGAACGGCTGCCGAGGACCGGATGAGCCGGGGCCGGCGCAACTGTGCCCGATCGTCTCCCGGGCACCGTCGCCGAGACTGCCCGGAAGTCTCTGGGCCGGCCGGCGGTGCGCCCGGCAGACTCGATGCCCACCATGCCTATCGTGAACACCGACGACGAGCTGTGCCGGCTGACACTGCTCACTCCCAGCGGCCGGGTCGAGGTCGCGGCCCCGGCGGCGCCGCCGCTGGCCGACCTGCTGCCCGATCTGCTCCAGCACGTGCCGGGCGCCTCCGGGGCATCCGGAACCGCGTCGCGCCGCGGCGGCGGTACCGACTCCCGGACCGGGGTGCGGCCCGGCGCCATCTGGGTGCTGCAACGCCTCGGCGGCGCACCGCTGGACCCCGGCAAGAGTCTTGCGGCCTCAGGCGTGCTCGACGGGGACGTCCTGCATGTGCGTCCCGTCGGGGATGCGCTGCCGCCCTCGGTGTTCCACGACGTGGCGGACGCCGCGGCGGCTGCGACCCGGGCCCGGACGAACCGCTGGCAGCGTACGGACAGCCGGACCGCGTGCCTTGCGGCGGCCTGCCTGGTGCTCGTGATCGGGGCGGCGGCGCTGGCGGCGAGCGGTTCCGGGGGCGCACACGGAGCGGCACTGTCCCAGAGCACTGTCGCCTCGACGTCCGGCGGCGGCTCGTGGCCGGTGGTGAGTGCGGTCGCCGCGGCGGTCTCGGTTCTGCTCATCGGGTGCGCGGCCTACCTGGCACGCGGGCTGCGCGACGCGGTCGCCGGTGCGGTGATCGGCTGTTGCGCGCTGCCGTTCGCGGCGGTCGCCGGGGCCGCGGGAGCGGCGGGCACCAGGACCCTGAGTCACTTCGGAGCACAGCAGGTCCTGACCGGCGGCGCGGCGATGGTGATCGCGGCGGCCCTGGCCGGGTTGGCCGCGGCGGGCCCGAATCGCACCTGGACCACGCCGGTGTTCGTCGGCGCCGGCGTCCTGGGATTCCTGCCGGCGCTGGGCGGCGGAATCGCCGGCTGGTGGCCGGACGGCGGCCGGGCCGGTGCCTCGGCGGCCGTGGTGTGCCTGGGCCTGCTGCTCACTGCCCTGGCGCCGGCGACGGCACTGCGGCTGGCCGGCCTTTCGCCGCAGGGGGTGCCCGGGAACGCCGAACAGATGCGCGCCGATGACGAGCGCGTCGACGGGCTCGGCGTCGGCCGCCGCAGCGCGGTCGCCGACTCCGCGTTGTCGGCGCTGCTGGTGAGCATCGGCCTCGCGGACATCGGCGCGTTCGCCCAACTCACCACGCCACGCTCGGGCAACAGCCTTTCCGTGTACTGCGCACTGGCGCTCGTCGCGTGCGCGGCGCTCGTCACGGTCCTGCGATCCCGGTCGTTCGCCGGCCGGACGCAGCGGCTCGCCCTGTTCGTCCCGGCCCTGGCCGCCGCGGCCCTGCTGGCCCGTTACGTGTCGGCTCACGGCGGCACCGCCGGCGGTCTGGGCGTGGCCGCGGGCAGCGCCGCCGCGGCGCTCGGCTTGATCGCCGCCGCCACCTCCGACCACTCCCGGGCCGGGCATCCGTACCGGGACCGGGCCGCGGACCTGATCGAGACCGTCGCCGCGCTCGCGACGCTTCCGCTCGCCTTCGAAGTGCTCGCCGTGTTCGGCCACGTCCGGAGCAGCTGATGACGACACCGGAACGTACCCGCACCCCGGCCGCCACAATCGCAGGACTCTGATGTCGGTATCGCGCCGCGACCTCGCCCAGGCCCACGCGTTCGGCGTCGGCCGCCTGCTGTCCGCACTGTTGCGCGGCGACCCGGACGAGGCGCACCCCGCCACCGGCCGCATGATCGGCGGCACCGTGGGCAGCCTCGGCCTGGCTCTGCTCGGCACCCTGGGGATCGGCGTCTACGGCGCGTCCCACCCCCGGGACAGCGGCACCTGGCGCACCCCCGGCGCCGTCATCCAGGTCCGCGAGACCGGTGAGCGCCTGGTGCTGATCGACGGCGTCCTGCATCCCGTTCTCAACTTCACCTCGGCGCGGCTGCTGGCCGGGAGCACTCCTTCGGTCCTGGCCGTCGGCCAATCAGCCCTCGACGGTACGCCGCGCGGCCTGCCGGTCGGCCTGCCCGGCGCCCCGGACGCGGTCCCGGCCCCGGACCAGCTGGTCACCGGGCCCTGGAGCACGTGCGCCGAACCGGGAACAGGCGGCGCTCCGTCGGCGACCATGGTCATCGGCGCGCGGCCCGGCGGCCTCACCGTCGATGCCGGCCACGCGCTCGTGGTCTCGGCTCCCGACGGCACGCTCTATCTGATCTGGAACGGAACCCGGCTGCGCGTCCCCGACGCCCACGCCCTCATCGCCCTGGGCTATCCGCCCGGCCTCGCGCCACGCCTGGTCGACGCGACCTGGCTGGACTCGGTACCGCAGGGTCCTGATCTGTCGGTGCCCGCGGCGCCGGCCGGCACCGTCGCCGTCCTCGGGCGGACGGACGTCAAGCTGGGCACCGTCTTCGCCGTCACCGGAACCGGCGCGGTCCCGGACTACTTCCTCGCGCGCCGCGACGGCCTGGCCCCGATCAGCCAGACCGACGCGCTGCTGACGGCGTTCCAGAACAAGACGCGCATCGACGACTCCGCGACCCGCGCGCAGCTCGCCGCCGAACCGCGCATCATCGCCGGCGCCTCCGTCCCCGGCCACCCGCCGACGCCGGTGCCGCTCCAGGACGGCCCGGTCGCCACCTGCTCCGTGGCCTGGACCGCTGACGCGCCGCCGACGATCGTCCTCGCCGCGTCGCAGGGGTCTGCCTCCCAGCCGCGGGTCCGGGTCGCGGGCGGGCACGGCGCCCTGGTCCGAGCCCAGCCCGCGCCGGGCGTCGCGACCGGCACGCTGTACCTGATCACCGACACCGGCCTGAAGTACCCGCTGCCCAGCGCCGACGTCGCGGGCCGGCTCGGTTACGCCGGCGTGACCCCCGCCGCGGTGCCCACGCAGATCCTGGCCCTGATTCCGACCGGCACGACGCTGGATCCGGTGGCTGCGGCTGCCTACCACGACCCCTCCACGACCGGGACCGCCCAGTGACCACCATCCTTTTCCGACGCCCCGCACGCCAGAGCGCGCCGCCGATCCCGGCCGGCGACATCGCGCTGATCCCGCCGCCGGCCGTCGCCGAGAACGACGGCGACGCCATGGGTTCGGCGCTCCAGTTCCTGCCCATGGGCCTGGGCTCGCTGGGCTCGGTGCTGATGTTCACCAGCCGTGGCGCCAGCCCGCAGGGCATGCTCGGCGGCGGAATGCTGGGCCTGTCCTCGATCGGCATGGGCGTGGCACAGTTCGGCCAGCGCGGCGGCCAGCGCAAGCGCAAAGTCGCCGGCGATCGCCGCGACTATCTGCGCTACCTGGACCAGCTGCGCAAGCAGGTCGGGCAGGCGGCCGCGGCGCAGCGCGCGGCACTGTGTTGGACGCTGCCCGATCCGGCCGCCCTGTGGCAGATCGCGGATTCGCCCCGGCTGTGGGAGCGGCGGGCCGGGGACGAGGACTTCGGCGACGTACGGGTGGCCACCGGCCGGCAGCGGCTCGCGGTGCGGCTGGAGCCGCCGGAGACCAAACCGTTCGAGGACCTGGATCCGCTGTGTTCGGTGGCCCTTCGACGGTTCATCCGCGCTCACTCGTCGGTCGAGGACCTGCCGCTGGGCATCTCCACGACCGCGTTCGGCCGGATCGTGCTGACCGGCGATCGGGACGCCGCGCGGGGCCTGGCGCGGGCGATGGTCGCGCATCTGGCGACGTTGCAGGGTCCTGATGAGCTGGTTATCGCCGCGTGCACACCCGCGGGGACGCTCCCGGAGTGGGACTGGATCAAGTGGCTCCCGCATTCGGCACACCCGGACGCGCGCGACGCGGCCGGGCCGCTGCGGCTCATCACCGACGCAGCCGCCCTGGACCAGCTGATCTCGGGCTTTCTGCGCGATCGCGGCAGTTGGGGATCGGCATACACCGGGCCGCACGTGGTGATCGTGGTGGACGGCGACGGCCCGGCTGCCGGTGCGCTTCGCGGATTCGCCGGTGTGACAGTGCTCGATGTCTCCGGCACGGTCCCGGACTCCGGCGTGCCCGCACTGCGTTTGGACGTCTCGGCGGACGCCCTGCGCACGGTCGGTACCGACCCGTCCGGTGAGCCGGTGCGAACCCAGATCGGCGTGCCGGACACCCTGACCCGCACCGAGGCCCGCGCCCTGGCCCGCACCCTGGCCCGGTTCCGCCTCCCCGACGCCGGCGGCCAGACGGCCGCGGCCGGGCCGGTGGGATTCAGTGCCCTGCTGGGCATCGGGGACCCGCGGCAGCTGGACCCGGTGCGCGCCTGGCGGCCCCGACCGCCGGCCGACCGGCTACGGGTACCGATCGGCGTGGACGAGCACGGCGCCCCGGTCGCCCTGGACATCAAGGAGTCCGCGCAGGGCGGCTTCGGGCCGCACGGCCTGGTCGTCGGCGCGACCGGGTCAGGCAAGAGCGAGCTGCTGCGCACGCTGGTCCTCGGACTGGCCGCGACACATTCCTCGGCCGAGTTGAACCTGGTGCTCGTCGACTTCAAGGGCGGCGCTACGTTCGCCGGACTCGCCGACCTGCCGCACACCGCCGCGGTCATCACCAACCTGGCCGACGAGCTGACGCTGGTGGACCGGATGCGCGACGCGCTGCACGGCGAGATGGTGCGGCGCCAGGAACTGCTCCGGGCCGCCGGGAACTTCGCCTCGCTGCTCGACTACGAGCAGGCGCGGGCGCGCGGCGCGGCGCTGGAGGCGCTGCCGTCGTTGTTCATCGTGGTGGACGAGTTCAGCGAGCTGCTGTCGAGCCGGCCGGACTTCTCCGAGCTGTTCGTGATGATCGGGCGGCTCGGGCGCTCGCTCGGGGTGCATCTGCTGTTGGCGTCGCAAAGGCTTGAGGAAGGTCGGCTGCGCGGTCTGGAGACCCATCTGTCCTACCGCATCGGCTTGCGGACCTTCTCCGCATCGGAGAGCCGACTGGTGCTGGGCGTCGGCGACGCCTACGAGCTGCCGCGCGACCCGGGGCACGGGTATCTGAAGTTCGACACGCAGTCGATGGTCCGGTTCCGGGCGGCATATGTGTCAGGGCCCTACATCGAGCAGGCTGATACCTCCGGCGGTCCGGCCCGGACGCAAGCCCGGGTCGTGACGTTCTCGGCACGCAACGGCGCGCCGGTGGCCGAGGCCGATCCGGTCCGCGAATCCCCGGTGCGTCAGGACCGCGACGGAACGAACGTCCTGGACCTGGTGGTGGCCGGGCTCAAGGGCAAGGGCCCGGCGCCGCACCGGGTGTGGCTGCCGCCGCTGGACGCGCCGTACGCGCTGGACACCGTGCTGCAGTCCGCCCCGCGGGACCCGGCCGGGCTGCGGGTGCCGGTCGGGGTCGTGGACCTGCCGTTCGAACAACGGCGGGATCTGTTGTGGGCGGACCTGTCCGCACACGCCGGGCACGTCGGGATCGCCGGGGCGCCGCAGACCGGCAAGAGCACGCTTGTCCGTACCCTGATGGCGGCGCTGGCCGCGACGCACTCGCCGCGGGACGTCCAGTTCTACTGTCTGGACCTGGGCGGCTCGCTCGGGTCGCTCAGCGGCCTGCCGCACGTCGGCGGCATCGCGGGCCGGCTGGACGGCGACCGGGTGCGGCGGACCGTCGCGGAGGTCACCGCCGTCCTCACCGCGCGCGAGGCGGCCTTCGCCCGCGCCGGCGTGGACTCGATCGCGACCCACCGCGCCCGCCGGGCCGCCGGGGAGTTCGCCGAGGACGCGTTCGGCGACGTGTTCCTGATCGTGGACGGCTGGTTGACGCTGCGGCAGGAGTACGAGGACCTGGAGCAGGCGGTGACGAATCTGGCGGCGCGCGGGCTCGGATACGGCGTGCACGTGGTCGTCACCGCGGGCAAGTGGTCCGAGCTGCGGCCGTCGCTGCGGGACGTCCTGGGGACGCGGTTCGAGCTGCGGCTCGGCGATCCCATGGACTCCACGGTGGGCCGCCAGGCCGCGGCCGCCGTGCCTGCCGGGCGTCCCGGCCGCGGTCTGACCGCCGCCGGCAGGCACTTCCTGGCGGCACTGCCTCGCCTGGACGGTGTCGGCGGCGTCGAGGCCCTGGCCGAGGGCACGGCGAAGCTGGTCGCCGAGATCGGCGGGATCTGGCCGGGGGCGTCGGCGCCGCAAGTCAGGATGCTGCCGGACCGGGTGCCGTGGCGGGTGCTGCCGCCGGCGGCGGCGCGCGGGCGGATACCGTTCGCGTTGAGCGAGGAGACGCTGGCGCCGCTGGAGCTGGAGTTCGACCGCGATCCGCACCTGCTGGTCATCGGCGACACCGAAGCCGGCAAGACCAATCTGCTGCGCCTGATCATCGGCGAGATCTGCCGGACGTACTCCCCGGAGCAGGCCCGGCTGGTCGTCGCCGACTATCGAAGAGCCCTGACGGACGCGGCTTCGCCGGCCCACCTGCTCGGACACGCGGCGTCCGGGAAAGCGCTGGCGGGCTTCGTCCCGCAGATCGCCCAGGCCATGCGGGAGCGGCTTGACGACCCCGCCGCCGGCGGCGGTCCGCGGCAGCGGCCGGACCTGTTCGTGATCGCCGACGACCACGACCTGACGGCCACCGGCGCCGACAATCCGCTGGCGGCGCTGGCCGACCTGCTGCCGCAGGCCCGCGACATCGGGCTGCACCTGATCGTGGCCCGGCGGGCCGGCGGCGCGGCGCGGGCGATGTTCGAGCCGGTGATCGCGCGGCTGAAGGAGACCGGGAGCCCGCTGGTGCTGATGTCGTGCCCGAAGGAGGAGGGCGCGATGTTCACCGGGATCAAGCCGCGCCCGCTGCCGGTGGGCCGGGCGCAGTACGTGACGCGGGGTGCGGGGCTGCGGCTGGTGCAGACGGCGCTTTATGAGGAGGCGGGGCAGTGAGGCCGGTGGGTATGGCGGGCGTGGACGACCTGTTGGACGAGCGGTCCGCGCGGCGGGACCGCTCGGTGGTCGCGGTGGCGGCGGATCTACGGTCCGCGCTGGCCGACGACGTGGTGACCGGGCAGGCTGAGGCGACGCCGACGGCACCGCCGGAGGCCGCGGCGCCCACCGGAGGCTTCACGGCGTCGGCTTCGAGCGGCACGGTAGCCGGCGGCGCGGGCTCGGGGGGATGGAGCCGTGCGGCGTCATCGGGCGGGGTCGGTGCGGGCAGCGCGCCGGCGACGGTGACGGTGTCCGTCTCCGGGATCGGCGAGCTGCGGGATGTCGCGATCTCGCCGGAGGCGCACGTGCTGCCCGCCGACCAACTCAGCACCTTGATCAAGGCGGCGATCGCGGACGCCAGGCGGAACGCGGCACTGCGGTGGCGCGACCGGTTGGAAGCGGAGCTCGGCACAGAACTGTCCGCCGTCGGCGGCGACGCCATCGGCGACCTCCTGCGGGAGAACGGGAATGTCTGAGTACACGACGCCGATAGACGAGGCGTCGGCCCGGATGCTGATGACGATGCTGGAGTCGGCGGCCCAGGACGTGCGGTCGTGGCTGGCCGCGCGCCACCGCGGCAGCAGCGGCGGCGGCGAGGTCACGGCGGAGGTCGGGCCGACCGGCGTGCTGACCGGGCTCACGATTCAGGAGCAGGCGCGGCGCCGGCTGGACGCCTCGACGTTGGGCGATCGGGTGGTGGCGGCGGTGCGTGCCGCGGAGGCTGCCGAGCGTGCGGCTTATGCGCAACGGTTTCCGGGGCGGTTGAGGTAGGGGCTCGCGGCGGCCTGCAAAGGTTCAAGGCCGCCGCGGCTCGCCGCACGTTCCACGTGGCCGCCGATCAGGGCCGTGCCAAGAGCTCTTTCCACGATCAGCGCCGTACCAAGAGCTCCTTCGTCCGCCCGTCCCTCGCGGGTCGCTGATCGCGCGGCGGTCGGCGACGACCGGGCCGGCCGGGCCGTCTCGGTTCGGCCGTCGCCGAGATCCGTTCGCCGCCCTCGCCTTCGTCCCCGCTCGCGCGCCGAGCCTTCCGCCCGGCCGCGGCCGCCGCCCACACCGCGAGCACGATCCCGCCCGCCGCCGCGGCGAACCCCGCCGCCCCCGCCGAGATCGCCGCGGGCCGCCGTGCGAACGCTCCGGCCGGCGCCGACCCGGGACTCACGACAGCCGTCTTCGCCGCCTTCCCCTCCTCCGGCAGCACCGCCGTCACCGCCGAATAGGGGTTCACTATCCCCCACCCGAGCGCCGCCCCCGGGAGCGCTCCGGCCGGATGGTCCGCCGTCACCTCGATCCGGTGCCGCACCTGCTCCGGCGACAGCCCCGGGTGGTAGGCCCGCACCAGCGCCACCACGCCGCTCACGAACGGCGCGGCGAAGCTCGTCCCGTCGACGAGCACGTCGCCCGGACCCCTGGCCAGACTCGCCACCTGCACCCCGGGCGCCGCGACCGCGACATAGTCGCCGGTCTCGGAGAACTGCGCTACCGCGTCGTCCGGCCCGGTCGCCGCGACCGCGATGACACCGGGATACGCGGCCGGGTAGGTACGCGGATCGCCGCTCTGCTGCTGGTTCCCCGCCGCGGCCACGATAACCGCGCCGCGCCCCTGCGCGTACTCGACGGCGGCGCGCAGCTCCGGGGTGGACGTGAGCGAGACCAGCGAGGTGTTGATGACCCCGGACCCGAGGTCGGCCGCCCGGCGGATCGCGAGCGCGAGGGTCCCGGCGGTGCCGTCGCTGTCGCCGATGCTCTGCCGCACCGGGATGATGCGGGCGCCCGGCGCGACGCCGGCGAAGCCGGTGCCGGCGGCGGGCTGGGCCGCGATGATGCCCGCGACCGCCGTGCCGTGGCCGTGGCAGTCGAGCGTGCCCACCCCGGCCGTGCCGATCACGTCCGCGCCGGCGTCCACATGCCCGGACAGCTGCGGGACACCGGCGTCGACGCCGGTGTCGATCACCGCGACCTTGACCCCGTCGCCGCGGGTCAGGGGCCAGACCCGGGAGAGGTCGAGCCTGGTCTGGGCCCAGGGGACGGCGGCCGAGGCCGCGACCGCGGGGAGCGCGGACGCGGTGTCCGGGCAGGTTTGCGATGTGGAGGTGGCGGCGTCGGCGGGCGCGGTGGCCGTCGCGTACGGCAGGGTGCTGAGTATCAGGACGCCGGCGACGGATGCGGCGCGCCTCATGACGGCATCAGGATTTTCAGGGCGGCCCGCTGCACGGCGTCCGAGACCTCGGGACACACGAATCCGAGCCCTGCCATGTGCGCGCCGAACTCCGGTTCGGGTACGAGACCGTAGGTCCGGACGTAGTAGGTGAGTGCGTCATTCCAGATCCAGGTGCCGTCGGTCCGGAAGTCGATCGGCACCACGGCCCCGAGGCCGGGGTTCCGCACGTCGTCATCCCTGGCGGTGGTCACCAGCAGAGCGCTCCCGGCGTCGAGATAGCGGAGCAGCTGCTCGCGGGCGTCCGGATCGACCGTCGGGTGCTCGGCATCGAAGTATCCGGTGCCGGTCGCGTCGGCACCGTCGAAGACCTTGGCGATCCGGATCGCCGGGTCGCCGTCGGCACCGCCCTCATCGTCAGCTCGATCTGCGCCGGCGCCTGCGCCCACCCAACCAGGTGCCGGAAAACCGGCCTCCTTGAAGATCTCCACTTCCCGCCGGTAGTCCTCAGGCGACGACGGCTCGGGGAACACCGGCTCGTCATGGCCGAACGTCCCCTCGAACCGCCCGTCCGCCCACAACCGGTAGTCGACGCTGAACCACGAGACCAGCGGCGGCACGTCCCCCAACTCGCGCAGCTCACGGAACAGCCGCATGGCGTCGTCCGTCAGCCTCCACGGCCTCATCGCGCCGTCGAGGTGCACGACGCGGGCGCGCCCTTCGAGCCGGTCGCCCAGCGCCGAACAGCGCACCATCACCGTCGACCAGTCGGAAGGCAGCGTCGCGGCCAGCACGTCCGCGATCCGTCCCAGCACCGCCTGGCGGCTCTCCACCAGGTCGAAGGCGTCGAGCCGCTGTGGTGCGTCCTGCGACGGGTCGTCCCGCATGGCGCTGCTCCTGGCCTCGTCAGTGATCATCGGTCGCCCCCAGTATCCCAGCGAGCCAGCGCGGCACCCGCGGCTCGGCGGCGCCGAACACGGCGCCGAGATCGTCCAGATAGGCCTCGGGCGGCGCCGGCGGCGTCCAGCCCGGATCGGCTTCGAAGTTCTCGGTGTAGACGAAGCCGGGTCCGTCGGAGCGCGAGTCCAGCGTCAACCGGGCGGAGTACCAGGTGCCGGCATCGGGCGTGAAGGCCTGCCGCCGCAGGGAGCGGAACAGGGGGGCCAGCTCCGGCGGCGGATCCACGGCCGGCGTGGCGCCGTCCGGCATGATCACCGTGAGCTGGTACTCCTCGACCGTGCTCAGCAGGCGCACGACCAGATCGAGCCGGCGCCAGCCGGCGAAGGGCACCGCGGCGCGCAGCAACCGCGCCGCCTGCCCGGGCGACGCTCCACGGTCGAGGTCGGTGCTCTGGTCCGCAGGGTCCGTACTCGCGTTCATTCGCCGATCCTCCTAACTCTGACGGTTGCGCTTGCGTCTGGCCCCGGTCGCCCGCGCCGGATCGGGGTCGGGCTTCGGACGGGGCAGGTTCGGGAACGTTCGGATCACGACCGCGGTCTTGGAATGCGGCGGCGTGCCGAACTCCAACACCGTCCGGGTCGTGAGGTGGCCGGGGGTCGTCGGATGCAGCGCGGCCTGGTCGTCGCCCCAGCTCGCGACGACCTCGTAGCTGAGCGTCTTCACACCGTTCTTGTGCAGGGCCGCCAAGTGGTTTTCGTGGTTGTGCCACGCGCCGCTGCGGTTCTCGTGCGCGTACTGCGGGTGGTAGTTCACGAGTTCCTTCGGCCCGTCGGACTTCGCGTCGACGATGTGTCCGCCGTCATAGGCCGCACTCGGGAACCGCTGGTGGAGGCCGATGTCGGCGATCTCGCCCACCGCGACGAGGTCCGGCGTGTCGGTGAGGTTGAGCTTCGCCAGCATGTCGTCCGTCTGCGCCTTGAAGTCCTCGGGGTAATGGCCGCTGAGGATCTTCTCGACCGGGCCTCGGACGGCCTCCCAGCGCTTGTCCACGGAGAGCCCCAGCTCGTCGGCGGCCTTCTGAGCCTGCGGGACGATGTCTTTGATGAGACGGTCGGTGATCCCGGCGGGCGGTGTCGCCTTACTCTTCTTGGCGTTGGCGGGCGCCTCCTCCTCAGCCGCCTCATATTTGAGCCTGTCGAGAAGGAACTTCTGGGCGCCCTTCGGGACACCGGCGGGGAAAGCCCGCGTCAGCATGTCGTCGACGACTCTCGTCGCAGCGTTCACCTTCTGCTCGCGATGGGCGAGGTAGACGGCGGCGTGCGCAGCCAGGCGTGCGCGGGCCGCCACTTCCTCAGCGGTCTCATCGTCCCGGTGCCGCACCTGCGACCGCTTCAAGACTTCCTTGACCGCCGTTTCGGAGTTCGCCAGGCCGACGTAGGCGGCGCGCTGCTGGAGGCCGTTGTTGCGCTTGTCCTCTGTCTTGGTCCCGGTCTCGGGGTTCGTCCACGCGGTGCGCTCATCGTGGACATACGCCGGCGAGCCGTGCTCGTTCGTGTGGTACGTGATGCGGTTGTTGACCCGATAGACCGTGTTCGGCTTGACGGCGGTGCCGAATCTGTTCAGCCCTGTGTCCTTGGTACCGAGCTCGACGTTGAGAACGGCCTTCTTCGCGATGGCACTCCAGGTGTCGACATGGGTGATCTCCTTGTCGGCGTCAGTCCAGAACGTGGACTTCCGCATCACACCGTCCGACATCATGTGCTCCACGGTGTAGCGGGTCATCGGCTGGAGCGGATTCGGATTCCGGTGTTGCAGGTCTATGAAGGCCTTGACATCAGGGAACTCCTTCTCCGCGGCCGGAGATTCCGGCGCCGCGGCGAGTTGTACCGTCAGGCCCCCGTCGAACCAGACGGCGGCGGCCTCGTTCTCGTGCCGGGGTTCACTCCAGGCGCGGTCCGGGACCGGCTTGCCGTGCTGGTCGGTCCGGAAGTCGAACGCGCCGAAGCCGTCGAGGAAGCGGTAGTGGACGTCGCCGAGCAGGTGGTGCGCGTCGGGCTCGGCGTCGACCACCTTTCCGGCTTCGGCCGGATCATTGCTCAGGGGGGTCGTGGGGATGTGGATCTGGGCGTGGGTGATCTGCCCGTGGTCGCCGGTCCAGAAGTGGTCGGCCTCGGACTGGCCGTCCCGCTGAACCGCGTAGAGGGTGTGGGGTTCGCGCTGATCCACGGCGACGTCGAACTTGTCGGACTTCCTGTCCGGCCCCAGACTGACGTCGACTCGCTGCCTGGTCGGGCCCGGATCCCACCCGCCGACCGCGGCGGGGACGCCGGCGGGATGGCCGGCGGGATGGCCGGCGGGATGGCGCGTGGAGGCGACGGCGTGGGGAGCCGGGTGGTCGGCGGCAGGTGCCCGGGGCAGCGGGGGTAGCGGAGCCGTCGGGACTGGCGCAGCCCGTGCGGCGTCGGCATCGCGGAGCAGGATCCTGCTGATCGCCTGATGCAGCTCGCTGCTGGGATGGGTGCCGTCGCGGATGGCGGCCAGCAGTCCTCCGTCGCGGAGCGTCGACACGAGCTGATCGCCGAGTTCGGCGGTGTTCTGAGCGATCTGAGCGTTCTTACTCTCCTGGAGTTCGGGGCTGACCAAGTCTTCGTCGAGCTCCACCAGCAGGCTCATGGTGTCGACGGCAGCGCGCACGGCCTCCGGGGCGTTCGGAAGCAGCGCGTCGGTCCCGTTCCCACCGCGGACGCCGCGGACGACCGAGACCTCCAGAGCCGCCTTGCCGGCATGCGGGTCGTCCGCGAGGCCCGTCAGGCCGTCGTCGGGCTCGAACGTGCGCCAGGTTCCGGTCACGGGCTTGTACGGCTGCATGACGCCGGTCTCCCTGGTGATCGGGGTGACCCAGACGTCACCGTCGACCGGGCTGGACCAGGCCAGGTCGCTCGGCGCCACGACCTGGACCCCGAGCTCCCGCGCGAGCTGCTTGGCGAAGCCGTCATCGAGGCGGCCGGTGTCGCAGGAGTGCAGCCGGATCGGCTGCTCGCCATCCCATGCGGAGCCGAGGATCACGCGCGCGAGCTCCCTGGGCGAGACGAGGTCGTGCCCGGCCTCGACGACGCGGGACGAGCCGTGGAGCCCGACGAGGAACTGGTCGGGGCGATCAGGACGGCCGGCGTACGCCTTGAGGCCGGGGAAGTGGTCCGCCTCCTTCTCGTCGCGGGGATCGCCGAGCAGGACGCCGTTCGGGACCTCGGTCGCGTAAAGGTCGTGGAACGCCTCGACTTCAGCCGGAGTGCCGAAGGCGTCGTCGTATCGGACGGCGCCCAGCGGAAGTGCCTCCTCGTGCAGCTGCCCACGCACGCCGTTCTCGATCGTCTTCAGCCCGGTGACCGCGGTGCGGCGGAAGCGGGACTCGTTGACCGCCTGGCGGTCGGCGGGTTCGGCGGTACTGAGGAAGTGGTCCATCGTCGCGTTGAGACGCAGCATCAGGGCGCCGTGCTGGGCCGTGCTGGGGAACGGATGGTCCGCGTTCTGCTGCATCAGCTTGAGGACCCGGTCCAGTTCCGCGGACATCTCACGACTCGAGCCGAGGTCCAGTCCGTCGAGCAGTTCCCGGCCCCGTCGCAGATCACGGACATCCTTCTCGATGCCCTCGTCGTCACGTTCGAACAAGGACTCGGCCACCCGCCCGAAGTAGCCGTGGGTCGCGTTGACGAGATGCGTCAGCGGATCGTCGGACTCGATGACGTGGCCGGCCGGCCGGACCAGATCGAGCAGCCCGTCGGTGAGCCCCCGGGCCGGGCCGTCCCGGAAGGCGCCGAGGGTCCGGTCGAACGGTGTGGCCAGGGCATCGGCCAGATCACGAAGCGGGCCCTCCGGCTCGGTGCGGAGCACGGCGCGGACATCAGCGGGAGGGACGGTCGTGCGCAGCGCTGCGGCCAAGCCTGGACGGTCCCGCACGGTCAGGCCGGTGTCCGCCTCGATCTGGTTGAGGGCTTTGAGAAGGTCGGGGACAGACAGGGGGGTTCTCAGGACGCGGTCGGTCAGCGCATTCCAGGCCTGGGTTTGGCGGTCGACGCGGTTGCGCTCTTCGTGCAGGGCTGCGAGTTCTTCGCGGTTGTCGGCGACTGGCACGGGCGGCGGGGCTTCGGGCGCGGGCTCGGCGGGGGTCTCGGTCGAGGGGCCAGTCTCGGGCGCGGGCTCGGCGGGGGTCTCGGGCGCGGGCTCAGTCTCGAGCGCGGGCTCAGTCTCGAACGCGGGGTCGGCAACGGCTTCGAGCTCGACCGGGGCAGTTTCGGGCGCGGGCTCGGCGGGGTCTTCGGTCCGGCTGCGCGGTGCCTCGCCGGCAGGCGTGCGCGTCGGTTCGTCGGCGACTGTGCCAGGTGTCTCCGCGGCGGAATGGATCGATGCGGGCACCGCCGCAGGGCTCGGGATGCTGTCGGAGTCTGCGGGGGTGTGGGTGTCTTCCGCGCTTTCAGCAGCTTCAGCCGACCGCCCCAGCCCGGACAGCCGGTCCCGCTGGTCCTTGCTCAGCGTCCCGGTGACCTTCTCGTCCAGCTCGTTCCGTACCAGCAGCTCCAGATGCGCCGGGCTGAGCTCCTGCCGAAACGACACGGACCCGCGCAGCCGGGCCGCGATCGCCGTCGCCTTGGCGACGCGCCGGTCGCTCAGGCCGCGCAGCGGGTTGTCCGGGTACAGCATCTTCAGTACCGCTTGGACGTCCGCCGCCGACGGTTTCTGCGGCTCCACCACCGGGGCGGCCGGTACCGCCAGTTCGCGGCGCGCGGCCTGGTCCGCCAGATCGGCGCGCAGTCGCGCGATCTGCTCCGGGCTCAGGCCGTGTCCGGCGAGGTCGTCGTCCGTGACCCGGCCCAATGCCTTGCCCAGCATGCCGCGGAAGACATCTTTCTCCTCCGCGGGATTGATGCCGTCCAGGACGAATGCGTTGTCGCCGCGCTCGGCGAAGATGGCATGCACGTCCGCGAGTTGCTTGGCCAGCTTGGCCGGGTTGGCCGCGTTGGCCGGGTCGGCCGGGTCGGCCGGTTCCGGATCGCCGGCCGCCGCCTTGAACGCGCTGTACTTCATCCGAACGGCGTCGTTCGGCGAGACCGTGCGCAGGCCGCCGACCTCCACCGGCGGCTCGTAGGTGCGCAGCAGCGGCGTGGAGGTCATGTCGACCGTCGTGGAGAAGCCGTCGCGGCGCACGGTGAGCTCGGCGCCGGACTGGCTCGGCTTCACCGTCACGACGTAACCGGCCTCTGTCAGGGCTTCGCGGACACCGCCCACGGCTTCATCACTGAAGCCGTGAGTGGCGTCGTGGCCGCCGGTCGCGATCAGGTCGATGTCGTCGGTGCGACGGTAGGTGAGCCCGTACCGGGCCATCGCGCGACTGCCGCCCAGGACCAGGCCGTGGCGGGCTGCGACAGCGCGCAAGGCACGTTCGGTGATGTCGTCCTTGGTGGACTCGATGACTTCCTGCGGGTCGGTACGTTCGGGCTCGGCGTGTTCGGGCTCAGTGTGTTCGGACTCAGTGTGTTCGGGCTCGGCGTGTTCGGGCTCAGTGTGTTCGGACTCGGTCGGCCGGTCAGGACGCGGCTCGGGGCTCGTTGCGGTGCGCGACTCGGGACGCGGATTGCTCTGCGGCCCGGGACGCGTGACGGTCTCGCGATTCGGCGTGGGAGGCGCCGGATCCCGGTTCGCCCTGAGCGCTTCGATGATCGGCGGTTGCACGACCGGCGCCGGCGGTCGTTCGTCGGCGAGCACAGCGCGGGTCGGGGCTTGCGGCAGCACAGCCTGGCTTTCGGGCCGGCTCCCGGGGGCTTGCGACGTGGCGTCGACGGCCGGGGGCCGGGGCGACTCGTCCTGGAGCAAGGTGCCCGGTGTCCGGCCACGCAACTGGTCGACCAGGCCCATGACACCGTCACGAGCGCCGCTCTGGGCCGTCCTTTGCGCCATGGCCGCGTCGAAGCGCGCCTTCTGATCGGCGGTGAGCGGTGTGGCGTCGTCGACGCCGAGGAGTGCGCGGGCGGCTGCCTCGTGCGACATGCGGGGGCCGGTCGGCGTGTCGCCGGATCGGCCGGGAGACGGTTCCGGCGCATGGGTGGCCTGGGCGACCGGTTCGCGCTCGGGCACCGTCGAATGTGGTTCCGGCGCATGGGTGGCCTGGGCGACCGGTTCGCGCTCGGGCACCGTCGAATGCGGTTCCGGCGCATGGGTGGCCTGGGCGACCGGTTCGCGCTCGGGCACCGTCGATTGCGGTGTCGGCGCGGTCGGCGAAGACTCAGTGTGCTGATTCTGGACCGGCTGCTCGACAGGCTCGTGGGCAGGATCACCGCTCACCGGCAACGGCCGCGATAGCGGATCGCTCAGAAAATGCCCCTCGGGCATGGAGTGCGCGCCGCCATTCAGCACGCTGAGAATGTCCGGCGTGCCAGACGCGGCCCCGGCCGGTTCCGCCGGCGTCTGGCTTCGCGCTTCGCTCGGCGGATGCCCGGCTTCCACCGGGCGGCTGTCCTGCGCCGGGCCGTGGTTCGCCGCCGGGCCATTGCTCACCGCCGGACCGTCCGCCACCTGTTCTGCCGCCGGTTCCGCCGCCGGTGCCCCCGAGCCGCCACCGGGCGCCGGCGGGTCCGGAACCGGCACCTCGGCCACCGGCACCGGCACCGCCGCCGCCTCGGGAATCCGATCGTCCAGAACGTGTACCGCCCGCTGGCTCAGGTGCTCGTGCGCCGCGCCGCCGATCCCGCCCAGCGCGGCGTCCAGCAGCCCGTGCCCGTCGATCGCCTGTCCGGTCGCGACATCCGTCAGGATCGTGGACCCCACACCGATCGCCGCGTTGCTCGCGACCTTCCCAAATGGCTTGCTCAGCGCGCTGCGCAGCGCCGGAGTGTGCTCCGCGGCCTTGCCGAGCACGCCCCCGAGCGCGCCGGCGAAGGCCCCGGATATCGCGGCGCCCTCGGCCGTCTTGCCGACCTCGCCCCAGTCGATGGACGTCCGGTGGCCCTGAGCCTTCTCGATCCCCTGCGCGAGCAGGTCCAGAGCCGTCATCTGCACGGTCATCTTCAGCGCCGCCTTGAACGCGGCCTTCAGCACCGCTTCCAGCAGTTCGCGGACGACCAGCCGGGACGCCGCGACCTCTCCGGCGATCGACAGCTCCGACAGGCCGAAGGTCAGCGGGGCCAGGGACTGGGCGATCGCGATCTCCACCGCGAGGATCACCAGCTGGCCGATGATCTCGATGCGCGAGGTCTCGACCTCGTCGGCGAAGCCGTCGAGTTCCTGGCCGATGTCCTGGCACTGCTTCACCAGAGCGTCGAGGATCGCCGGCTGGTCGCCCTGCGGCTGGGTGAACATGTTCCAGTACTTGGTGAACGCCTCGGAGGCGGTGCCGCCGTAGGAGGACGCCGCCTTCTTCGCCGCGGTATCGGCGTCGGTGAATGCCGGCTGGAGTGCCGTCGCCGCGTCGGTCCAGGCCTGGCCCGCCGCCCGCAGCGCCTGCTCGTCGCCGTCCGGCCACTCCTGCCCGCACACGATCGCCAGCAGCCACTGGACCGGGGCGGGAACCTCGGTCGTCACGCGCCGGCCTCCTCGCCGACGCCCACCGACCGCGCGCGCTTGACCGCCTGGGCCTCGGCGCCGCCGTAGTTGGTGGTCACCGACCGCAGGCTCGCGGCGATGTCGCCGAACCGGTCGCCGATGGTCTTCAGCTGCTCGAACATCCCGTCCCGCTGTGCCTTGTAGCCGTTCGCGCCTTCGGCGAAGCCCTTGCCGAGGGAGTCCGTCCCCCACGGTTCACCCGACGCTTCGAGCGTGGTCTGCAACGTCTGCGCGGCCTTGCGGACGGCGTCCACGGCGCTGTTGAACCCTTGTGCCGCCGTCGTCAGCCCGGCCGGATCGACGACGTATCCGCCCGCGCCATCAGTACCCTGATTGGGTGCGGGGGCTGTCGGACCCGGCGGCGGTACCGGCGGCGCGGGCGCCGGAGGGGCCGGCGCTATGTGCGGCGGCGCGGTGGGCGCGTGGGAGCCCGGCGGCTCCTCCCCCGCCCTAGCCACGGCCGATGACCGGCGGCGGTACGTTGGTGTCCGCGCCCCAGATGTCCTGGTCCTCCGGGATCCACGACTGGCGCTGACGCTCCTCGCCGTCCTTGCCCGCGCCGTGCCCCATACCGCCCATCCCGCCGGGGTATCCCATGCCGGCGGCACCGTTGGCGCCGCCGTTCGCCCCGGCCGCGTCCCGGGGGTCGATCGCCCCCGACGACGCGCCGCCCGGCCCCGCCCCGAACGCACCGGCCGCACCGCCGCCGATCGGAGACCCGACGCCGCCGAGCGGGCCCAGCCCGGCCCCGCCGCCGAACGCCGACGAGCCGCCGAACCCGGTCCCGGACGCGGGCTGGAAGTCGGCGAGCTTCGTGGACGGGTCGAAGCCGAAGGGCAGTCCGGTGCTCGGGTCGATCCCCGTGTAGCCGGGCAGTCTCGGGTCGACGCCCGACGATGCCGGTACCCCGATGCCGGGGCCACCCGGGCCGTCGGCTCCGGGTACCGCGATCCCGGGCCCGCCGGGCAGATCCATCCCGGGCACGGCCACGCCC
>NZ_JAAFYZ010000208.1 GCF_018274385.1 Catenulispora pinistramenti
CCACCCGCCACCCACCGCCCGGTCACGTCAGCCCGGTCACGTCAGCGGAATCGGATCGTCGAGCGCCTTCTCACTCCGCCACGCCGCCATGTCCGCCGTCGCCACCCGATGCTGCTCAACCGCGTGCGCACCGTGGACCCGCCGCGAGGCCTCGACGGAGTCCGTCCACCGGATCGACCGAAGCGTCTTGCGCCCCTCCGGCTCGTATCCGGCCGTGGTCTTCCGTACCGCGGTGACCAACGGTTCGGCCGAGCCGTCCGCCATCGACGCCCGCACCGCCGGCATCATCGCGCCCAGCGACCCCGACCGCGCCAGCTCGACCGCCCACACCACCTCCGGCGAGGACATCTCGGCCAGCCTCAGGTAGGCCCGCAGCAGCGTGTCCGGTTCCAGATCGGACGCCAGTGCCGCGATCACCGAGCGCACCCACGCGGCCTCCTCCTGCGGCGCCGCGTCGACCATCGCCAGGAACGGCTCCTCCCCGCAGATCCGCAGCATCTCCCGCAGCCCTTGCAGGACCGCGCCCGGGTCGTCGCGCATCGCCTGGAACGCCAGCCGCCGCGGCGTCCCACCGGCCCACTGGTGGACCTGCACCATGCGCGTGACCTCGGGCTCGGTGTCGTACTCGCGCACCAGGCGGGACAGCACGCTGTCCGGGGTGTACGGGTTCTCGGCCAGCCGCATCCGCAGTGCCGTCCGCAGCGCCGGGTCCCCCAGCGATCCGAACGCGTGCTCCACCAGTTCCCGGCACAGCGGCGCCTGCGAGGCCATCTCCTGGATCAGCCAGGCGTGCTCCCGCAACGCGGACAGCTCCGCCCCGGTCGGCTGCTTGTGCACCGTCGCCACCGAGGCCAGGAACCCGCGCGCGGACAGCGGCGGGGCCAGCGCCAGCACCACGTTCGCGGCGCGCCACCGGCGACCGGCCGGGTACGTTCCGGCGGCCTGCGGCTGCCGGGCCCCCGGCGGCCTGCGGGCGATGACGCCGCGGCCGGAGTCCGACCGCGCCTTCACCAGCGCCGCCAGCGAACCGGGGGTGGTGTCCACGTCGCGCACCATCCGCGACCAGTACTGCCGTCCGGCGCTGTCGCCGCGCAGGATGGCACGGGCGACGGCGTCGCTGACGGCCACGATCTCCGGTTCCATCACCAGGGTCACCGCCACCGCGGCCGGGCGGACGTGCCGGACGATCTCGGCCGGGCGGATCGTGCCCAGCCGGGCGCCCATCAGCGCGATCTCCCGCAGGTAGGGGAACTGCGCCGGGTTCGGCGTCTCACGGAACTGGGCCAGGGCCCGTTCGTAGTCGTCGATCGTGGGGTGCGACGGGAACGGCGGGAGGGGTTTGGGGGCAACGGGGCGCCCCCGGTCGTCGACGCGGTTCACGGCTCACCCTCCACGGCCTCCCCGACGCCGTCGTCCACCGTGCCGACCTTCTCGACCAGTTCGACTAGCTGCGCGTATTCCAGGGGACCGGCTTCCATCAGCCGGTGCACCATGATTCGCCATCGGTCCGGTCTGTTGTCAAGATGCTGCCGTACCGCGGTCTCCAACGGCCACGATGTGGGATCGTCGGGGTGCGGGTCGTAGGGATGGGCCGGATCGGGGACGGTCACGCCCGGCAGGACGCGGTGCCCGGCGATCTCGGCGGCCGTCAGCAACGGCCCGGCGTCGCCGGAGGCCATCGAGGCGCGCACGAACGGCTCCACGTGGTCGACCCCGCCGATCGCGGTGGCCACGTCCCAGACCGGTTCGGGCCCGGCCTCGGCGGCCAGCCGGGCGTAGAGCAGCGCGGTGGTGTCAGGGCCCAGATATCTCGCGAACTTCTTCAGCAGGAAGTGCAGCCGCTCGGCGTTCGGGGCACCGGCCACGAGCTGGTAGATCCGGGCCTCGCCCAGCCCCTTCGCGAAGTGCATGATCTGCGCCCACCCGGTCCCGGACTGCTCCAGCAGTTCCAGGGCGGCGCAGCGGATGCCGGGGTCGGCGACGTCGTGGAGCATGGTCAGCCGGGTGTTCCTGGGGTCCACGGGTTCGTGCAGCAGGCGCCGCAGGACCGCGATCGGCGTCACCGGGTTGACGGCCAGCGCGCGCCGGGCGTCGGTGCCGGGGTTGGCGACCAGCGCCCGGGCCACCAGGCCGGGCGGCAGCGGGCGGCCTTTGAGTAGTTCCAGTTCGAGCTCGTTCATCTGTCCGGGGCCCTCCGACAGGAGTTCCAGGCCGACGTGCGGCCGGGCGAAGGCCATCAGCACGTTCGCGCTGGGCACGTCCCGGTACTCGCCCTCGGCCACGTCCTCGATCAGTTCTTCGAGCTGGTCCTCGTCGGCGAAGACGTGCTCGGGCCCCAGGACGGCGGTGGAGTCGACGAGTTCGGCGACGGTGCCGGACCACGTGAAGGAGCGCAGGAGCACAGCGGTCCACAGCGGGATGTCGTCGCCGATCCGCTGGTACAGCAGGCTGCGCACGCCTTCGGCCAGGTCCGCGCGGCCCCGGGCGGCCGGCAGGATCTCCTCGGCGCCGCGCCAGGCCAGGTCGAGCACCACGCCGGCCGGGACGGCGTACTCGATGACCTCGTCCGCGCTCAGCGAGCCGGCGGCCAGACCCCTGATGATCAGGTCCCTGATGGCGGCGACGAACTCCGGGGCCTGCTCGAAACCGTCCCAGTCCAGGTGCAGCGCCGCCACCGCCACCGCGATCCGGCGCAAGGTGACGACGTCCGGCCTCGCGGCGTGCCAGGCGGCCTGCGGATAGCCGGCGACCAGCCGGCGCCGCACGTCCTCGGGGATGTCCTCGCGCCCGGCGGCCTCATCGAGCCCGGCGATCTGGCCGAGGTAGCGGCCGCTCTCGCCGGCCACGCTCGCGTGGTCCTGCGCGAGGGCCAGCACCTCGTCCCAGTCCAGCCGCCACGGGCGCGAGCCGGCGCCGGGCCGGTCCCAGCGCCGCACCCAGGCCTGGTCACGCCAGCCGGGCTCGGCCGCCGGGATCGGGCCGGGCAGGCCCAGCACCCGGGCCGCGGGCAGGGACAGGCCCAGATCCCGTGCCCCGGCAAGGACTCGCAGCAGTTCGAACTCGGGATCGCCGGTGTCGGTGTCGGCCAGGTGCGACGGCGAGAGCGGCAGCACGGCGGTCCCGAGGAAGTCGACCAGCTTCGCCCGCAGATCCGGCGGCACGACCGCCTCCCCGTCGGCCCCCACCCGGTCCCGCAGGATCGCCGACCGCACCCACGCCACCCCGACCTGCTCCAGCCGCCCGAACAGCGCCCGATCGAGGTCGGGATCGGCGAAACTCAGCAATCTGCGACGCGCGGCGTCCCGGTACGGCATCCCCTCGTGGCCGTACAGACCATGGGGTTCGGGCACGAGGCCGAACGTGCCCGGCAGGACCCGGCGCACGACGGGTGGCGGCCCCGGCGCCGGCAACCGCAACTGCCAGGCCAGAGTCCGGCGGGCCGAGTGCGGTCCATGCGCGATGACATGGTCGATCACCGCCTCGGGCACGCGCGGACCGAGCCGGACGATACCGGCGTTGAGCTGCGCGGCACTCAGGGCATTGAGAACCAGCGGCAGATCCCCCGCCCGCGCGACCTGCGTGAAGAGCAGAACCCGCGCAGCCGCGTCCGGAACCGTCAGCGGCGTGCCCCCGCCCTCGGCTTCCTTCTCCATCGCGCCCCGCCTTGCCTCCCGCCTGCACGCTTGCCTGACATGACCATGATGCCGCACGCGCGGGGCGGGGGCACTGAGCCGGAGGTGGTTGCGTGGTGTCAGGGTTGCGCGCCCAACACCTGCAACGCCTGATCAGCGATCTCAATCTCCTCATCCGTCGGCACCACCAGCACCGCGGTCTGGGCCCAGTAGGGCGAGATGTACCGCTCCTGCTTGGACTCCTGCGCGTTCCGCTTGGGGCTCACCGAGATCCCGAGGTGTTCCAGGCCGAGCAGGGCGCCGGCGCGGACGGTCGCGGAGTTCTCGCCGACGCCGGCGGTGAAGGCCACGGCGTCGACGCGGCCCAGGGCTGCCAGGTAGGCGCCGATGTACTTGCGGATGCGGTAGCAGTACACGTCCAGGGCCAGGCGGGCTGCCTCCTCGCCCTTGGCCGCGGCGGTGTCGACGTCGCGCATGTCGTTGCTGCCGGCCAGGGCCAGCAGGCCGCTGGCCTTGTTCAGGGTCTGGTCGATCTGTTCGGCGCTCTGACCGCTCTGGCGGGCGATGTAGGCGGAGACGGCCGGGTCCAGGTCGCCGGAGCGGGTGCCCATGACCAGGCCTTCGAGGGGGGTCATGCCCATCGAGGTGTCGACGCTCTTCCCTTCGCGGACCGCGCAGACGCTGGCGCCGTTGCCGAGGTGCAGCACGATCATGTTGACTTCCTCCGGCTCGCGGCCGAGCATCGCCGCCGCGCGCCGGGAGACGTACTGGTGCGACGTGCCGTGGAAGCCGTAGCGGCGCACGCCGAGGTCGGTGCGCCACTCCTTCGGGATCGCGTAGGTGTACGCGTAGTCGGGCAGCGTCTGGTGGAAGGCCGTGTCGAAGACCGCGACCTGCGGGGTGTCGGGGAACGCCGAGCGCGCCGCCTCGATCAGCGTCAGGTTCGCGGGGTTGTGCAGCGGCGCCAGCGGGATCAGTTCCCTGATGGCGTCGCAGACCTCGTCGTCGATGAGCGTGGGGCCGCGGAACCGGTCGCCGCCGTGCACGACGCGGTGTCCGACGGCGGCCAGCCGCGAGCGGTCCAGCCTGCCCTTCAGCGCGCCGAGCACGACGTCCATGCCGGCGGCGTGGTCGGCGACGCTCCCGGCCGACTCGCCGATCCGCTCGACGGTCCCGTCGGCCAGCCGGGCCCGGTCGTCCATGTCGATCAGCCGGTACTTGATCGACGAGGAGCCGGAGTTCAGGACGAGAACCTGGTTCACTGTGCGCTCTTTTCCGGGCTGCTGGTCATAGGACTCGATGCCGGGCTGGTCGCAGAACTCGTTGCGGGGCTCGTTCCGAGGCTCGATGCCGGGCTGGTCTCCACACCGGCGCCGCCGCCCGGTCCCTGCGCCTGCACCGCGGTGATCACGACCGTGTTCACGATGTCCTGCACCAACGCCCCGCGCGACAGGTCGTTCACCGGCTTGCGCAGGCCTTGCAGCACCGGTCCGACCGCGATCGCGCCGGCGCTGCGCTGCACCGCCTTGTAGAGGTTGTTGCCGGTGTTCAGGTCCGGGACGATGAACACCGTCGCGCGCCCGGCGACCGCGCTGCCCGGCAGCTTCAGGGCCGCGACCTCGGGGTCGGCTGCCGCGTCGTACTGGATCGGGCCCTCCAGCGGCAGGTCGGGGTCGCGCTCGTGGGCCAGTCTCGCGGCTTCGCGGACCTTCTCGACGTCTTCTCCGGACCCTGATTCACCGCTGGAGTACGACAGCATCGCCACCCGCGGCCGCACGCCGAACGCCTCGGCGGTGCGGGCCGAGGAGACGGCGATGTCGGCGAGTTGTCCGGCGTCCGGGTCGGGGATGACCGCGCAGTCGCCGTATACCAGGACGCGGTCGGCCAGCAGCATGAAGAAGACGCTGGAGACCACGGACACGCCGGGCTCGGTGCGGATGATCTCGAAGGCCGGGCGGATGGTGTGCGCGGTGGTGTGTACGGCCCCTGACACCATGCCGTCGGCGCGGCCGGAGTGGACCATCATCGTGCCGAAGTAGGAGACGTCCTGGACGATGTCGCGCGCCTTGTCCAGCGTCATGCCCTTGTGCGCGCGCAACGCGGTGTATTCGTGGGCGAATTCCTCGACCAGGTCCGGGTCCGCCGGACTGACGATCCGCACCCCGGCCAGGTCCAGGCCGAGTGCGTTGGCGCGGGCCCGGACCTTCTCCCGCTCCCCCAGCAGGATCAGGTCGGCGGCACCGCGGCGCGCGACGATGTCGGCCGCGCGCAGGATCCGGTCGTCGCCGCCTTCGGGCAGCACGATGCGTCGGCGCTGCGACCGCGCGCGCTCCAGCAGCTGCGCCTGGAACATCAGCGGCGTGACGACGACCGAGCGCGTCACGTTCAGCCGGTTCAGCAGCGCCGAGGTGTCCACGCCGCGGGCGAACGCGCCGAGCGCGGTCTCGACCTTGCCCGGATGGCCGGCGGTGATCTCGCCGCGCACCGCGGCCAGGTGCAGCGCGGTCGGCAGCGTGTCCTCGCCGCTGGCGATGATCGGCAGCGGCGAGGACACGCCTTCCAGCAGCCGGGAGACACTGGCCGGGAGGGTGAAGCCGCCGGTGAGGAAGACCCCTGACAAAGCGGGGAAGTTGGCGGCCTCGTGCGCGGCCAGCAGGCCCGGCACGAGCCCGGCGGTACGGTCGCCGGGGGCGATGATCGCGACGCCTTCGGTGAGCCGGTCCAGCACGTTGGGCAGCGACATCGCGGCGACCACGAGCGAGGCGGCCTCGCGGTCGAGCAGCGCCTCGTCGCCGCTGATCAGCTCGCCGTCGGCGGCCCGGACCAGGTCGCGGATGGTCGGGGCGGTCAGGCCCGGGACTTCGGGGATGGTGAAGACCAGCGGTGTGCTGCTGTTCGCCGCCGCCCCCAAGGCCGCCCCCAACGCCACTTCCAACGCCGCGGCCACCTCCCGCCGCACCGCCTCCTCATCCCCGGGCTGCACCCGGTTCACCACCACCGCCAACTCCGTGGCGTGCAACCGCGTCAGCTCCTGGCGCGAGACCCGCACCACGGCGGCCACGTCCTGCGGCGTACGCTCCATCCCGCCGACCACCAGCAGCACCGGCAGGGCGAGGTTGGCCGCGACCGTGGCGTTGAAGCCGAACTCGGTGGTGTTGGCGGCGTCGGTGTAGTCCGAGCCGACCACCACCACGGCTTCGCAGCGGGCCGCCAGGGCCCGGTAGCGGTCGACGATCGTCTCCACCGCGCGCGCCGGGTCCAGGTGGACCGCGTCGTAGGTGGTGCCGACGCAGTCCTCGTAGGGTTCCTCGATCCGGTAGCGGGTGCGGATCAGGTCCACGATCTCGTCCACCGCGCCGCCGCCGGGGACCACCGGGCGGAAGACGCCGAGCCGGCGCACCCGGCGGGACATGGCCTCGGCCACGCCGAGCGCGACGACGGTCTTGCCGCCGGCGGCATCGGTCGCGGCGATGTACAGGCCCTGCGCCGGGCCGCCGTCCGGGTCCCGGTCCTGTGCGTCCACACCGCGATCATGCCAGCGTGACCCGTCCGGCGCAGCACAAGGGGCGCGGGCTGCGACCACTGTCACAGGCTGGACGGGTGACTCGCCTCTCCCGACCCCGACCGACGCTCTCCCGACAGACCCAGGCCAAGGGTCCGCTGTCCGCGAAGGACCTCGACGCGATCAACGCCTACTGGAGGGCGGCCAACTACCTGTCGGTGGGCCAGATCTACCTGCTGGACAACCCGCTGATGCACCGGCCGCTGACCCTGGACGACGTCAAGCCGCGGCTGTTGGGCCACTGGGGCACCACGCCGGGCCTGAACTTCATCTACGCGCACATGAACCGGGTCATCAAGGACCGCGACCTGAACGCGATCTACATCGCCGGCCCCGGCCACGGCGGCCCCGGCGTGCTGGCCAATGTGTATATGGAAGGCACGTACACCGAGTACTACCCGGCGATCGGCCAGGACGAGGACGGGATGCGCAAGCTGTTCCGCCAGTTCTCGTTTCCCGGCGGCGTGCCCTCGCACGTCGCGCCGGAGACCCCGGGCTCGATCCACGAGGGCGGCGAGCTGGGCTACTCGCTGGTCCACGCCTACGGCGCCGCGTTCGACAACCCGGACCTGCTGGTCTGCACAGTGGTCGGCGACGGCGAGGCGGAGACCGGGCCGCTGGCCGGCTCCTGGCATTCGAACAAGTTCCTCAATCCGGTCCGGGACGGCACCGTGCTGCCGATCCTGCACCTGAACGGCTACAAGATCGCCAACCCGACGGTCCTGTCCCGCATCCCGCAGGCCGAGCTGGAGCAGCTGATGCGCGGCTACGGCTACGAGCCGTTCACCGTGGTCAGCGAGGAGGGCGCGGACCCGCTGGCGGCGCACCAGGCGATGGCCGGGACGCTGGACCGGATCCTGGACCGGATCGCCGACATCCGCAGCGATGCGGCCAGCGGCAAGGACAAGGGCGCGCGTCCGGCCTGGCCGATGCTGATCCTGCGCACGCCGAAGGGCTGGACCGGCCCGAAGACCGTCGACGGCAAGCGCGTCGAGGATTCCTGGCGCGCGCACCAGGTGCCGGTCTCGGAGGTACACACGAACCCGGAACACCTGAAGCTGCTTGAAGAATGGATGCGCTCCTACCGCCCCGAAGAACTGTTCGACCCGGCGGGCACGCTGATGCCGGAGCTGGCCGCGCTCGCCCCGACCGGCCACCGCCGGATGGGCGCCAACCCGCACGCGAACGGCGGCGTGCTGCTGCGCGACCTGAAGATGCCCGACTTCCGCGACTACGCGGTCGACCCGGCCGGGCACGGCGTCGAGCGCGCCGAGTCCACCAAGGTCCTGGGCACCTTCCTGCGCGACATCATGCGGGACAGTTCGGGCCCTGATAACTTCCGCGTCTTCGGCCCGGACGAGACCGCCTCGAACCGGCTGCAGGCGGTCTTCGAGGCCACCGGCCGGATGTGGTACGCCGAGACCCTGCCGTGGGACGACGAGCACCTGTCGGCCGAGGGCCGCGACCTGGAGCCGCTGAGCGAACACATGTGCCAGGGCTGGCTGGAGGGCTACCTGCTGACCGGCCGGCACGGGCTCTTCTCCTGCTACGAGGCCTTCATCCACATCATCGACTCCATGTTCAACCAGCACGCGAAGTGGCTGAAGACCACCCGCGACATCCCCTGGCGGGCCCCGATCGCCTCGCTGAACTACCTGCTCACCTCACACGTGTGGCGCCAGGACCACAACGGCTTCTCGCACCAGGACCCGGGCTTCATCGACCACGTGGTGAACAAGAAGGCCGACGTGATCCGGGTCTACCTGCCGCCGGACGCGAACACCCTGCTGTCGGTGGCGGACCACTGCCTGCGCTCGCGGGACTACGTGAACGTCATCGTGGCCGGCAAGCAGCCGCAGCTGCAGTTCCTGTCGATGGACGACGCGATCGTGCACTGCACCCGCGGCATCGGCATCTGGGAGTGGGCTTCCACGGACGGCGACGGCGAACCGGACCTGGTGATGGGCTGCGCCGGCGACGTGCCGACGATGGAGACCCTGGCCGCGGTGGACATCCTGCGCCAGCACTTCCCGGACCTGTTGGTACGGGTGGTCAACGTCGTGGACCTGATGCGACTGCAAGGCAGCGAGGAGCACCCGCACGGCCTGACGGACAAGGAGTTCGACGCCCTGTTCACCACAGCCAAACCGGTGGTGTTCACCTACCACGGCTACCCGTGGCTGATCCACAGGCTGACATACCGGCGCACCAACCACGTCAACTTCCACGTGCGCGGCTACAAGGAGGAGGGCACCACGACCACGCCCTTCGACATGGCGATGCTGAACGACATCGACCGCTTCCACCTCGCGATCGACGCCATCGACCGGGTCCCGGGCCTCGCCGAGCGCGCCGGACATGTGCGGCAGCAGTTGCAGGACGCGCGGTTGAAGGCCCGGCAGTACACACGGGAGTTCGGGGAGGATGATCCGGCGATTTCGGGGTGGGTGTGGCCTTACTGAGGTGACCGGTGGCGGCCCGGGCCAAGTGGCTCGGGCCGCTTCGCGCTGTAGGTTCTGGTCAGTCACGTCGGTCAGCAATCAGTCGACCGGCTACTGCCCGGACGTGACCTGCTGGCCGTCGGTCGCCGCCGCCTGGAACGTCAGACCTCGTACTCCTCCCGGCGCCTCGGGAACGTGATCGTCTGCACCAGCACCGCGGCCATCTCGCTGGCCTCGACCCAGGACTCCATGTTGAACGTGCCCAGGGTCACGATCGCCATGAACGGGCCGGTCGGGAAGGGGACGAAGACCTGGATCTGGCCCTGCACCAGTTCGGCCGGGGCGCCGCCGGCGGTCAGCGCCGGGTCCAGCGGGAACTTGGTGACGGTGATCCGGGAGACGGCCGGGCCGCAGGGCAGGTTGAGCCAGCGGGAGTCGTTGAACTCGTCGCGGACCAGGAGCTCGCGCAGGCCCAGGGCGGCGGCCTCGGGGTCGCTGTGGTCCGAGGCGGTGGCGGCGATCGTCAGGTTGACGGTCGCGACGCCGCCGCGCTCGTTGTCGAAGACGCCCATCGCGGCGTAGGCGACGCCGGTGGCGGCCGTCATCTCGCCCATGGCGGCGAAGGCCGGGCCGTTGGTGCGCCACAGTTCTTCGTCGCCGTTCGGGTACAGCTCGCGGGCGAACGCCTCGGCCGCCGCGGCGCGCTCGGCCGGGTCGGATCGCAGCGGGAGCTCGTGGAAACCGTTCGGGAGGACGAACAACAGGGGCGGGATGCCGGTGACGTCGCGCTCGAACGCCTTCGCCAGGTCGACCCGCACGGCCTCGGCGTCCGCGGCGTCCCTGGCGTCCGTGGGCACAGCGGCATCGGCCGCGGGCCCGGCTGTCGGGGACTGCGCCAGTGATTCAGTGGTCATTGATTCTCCATGGTCAGGAAAAGCCTCGCGGGTCAGCCGAGCACCGGCTTGCCCTCGGCGTCCAAGGTGATGCTCCCGGCGTTGACCACCTTCTTGCCGACATGGGCCTTCGCCTCGACCGAGACGATCCCGGCGGCCGCGTCGACGGAGTTCACGACGAACTCCACCGGCTTGGGCAGCGCCGAGGACCAGCTGTCGACGGCGGCCTGCTGCGCGGGGTTCAGCGCCACCGGCTCGGTCTCCCCGCTCAGGATCGCGGCGACCTTCGCCGCGCTGCCCTTGCTGAGCAGGTCCAGCCGGACCCAGGAGCCGTCGGTGAAGGTCACGGTGAGGTCGGCGCCGTGCGTAGCGAAGGCATGCTGCACAGCCCCGGCCACCCGGTCCAGCGGCAGATCCCACAACACCTCGGCGGGCAGCTGGACCGAGGCACTGCCGAGTACCAGCAGCCGCCGGTCGGTCAGCTGCAGGTCGGTTCGGTAGGACCGGTCGGGCCGCCGCTCCGGGTCCAGCTGGAACGGCGCGGTGCGGGCCGTCGTGCCGGCCGCCGCCCACATCACCGGGAAGTCCTCGACCTCCAGCGCCGGATCGGTCGGCTCGGCGCCGTCCGGCCCCTTGAAGTTGACGTTGGAACCCCCGCCGGAACTGAGGAGTTCGACGGTCCCGGCGACCACGACCGCCGTCGCCTTGCCGAAGATGCCCAGGCCCCGGCCGACCTTGGCCGCCTTCTCGCCCCGCTTCTCGTGCGCGGGCGCCGGCGGCCAGCCGGGCAGCTCGGCCGAGATGTCCCGGCCCTGGTCGTCGCGGAACCAGTGCCGGTCCAGCACTTTGGGCGCACGTCCCTCGGCGAACGACGCCACGCCGCGGAACAGCGGCGTCTCGTCGGATTCGGGGTACCAGTCCATCAAGGGCTCCAAACGTTCTGTGCGGGATTACCCGCCTATCCTTACGCGAACAGCGCGTGGAACGGGTTACCGACGTTCATCTCCATGTCGTTGTGGATGCCGTGCGGCAGGAAGTACAGCTTCGGCGCCACTTTGATGCCGGCGTCGATGGTCCGGCCCAGCCCGGTCATCGCGTCGATGCTGAACTTGGGCAGCTCCTTGCCGAAGACCTTCACCCCGTCGCCGAGCATGTTCAGGCCCTTGGTGCCCAGCAGCTGCCCGGGGCGGTAGGCCTGTTCGACGATCATCTGCGCCCGGCCCAGGAAACTGCCGTCGTGCGAGATGAAGCCGCCGGCCTTGGTGCCCCAGACCGCGACCGTCTTGCCGAACGCGGACAGGTTCTTCAGCGCGCTGGCATCGTGGCCCAGGCCGACCAGGCTGTGGCTGATCGTCGTCACGCCGCGGAAGCCCTCGCCGAGCTCTCCGGCCCGGGCCACCGCGACCGCCCCGTCGGCCACCTTCGCGCCCTTGGCGAACGCCCCGATGCCGGGGATGGCGCCCAGGGCGTCCACGCCGATGCTCATCCAGCTCACGTTCGCCCCGGCGGCCATGGCCAGCAGGTGCGTCAGGCAGGCGGCGGCGCTGGTCGCCACCGAGGCCGCGGCGAAGATCGCGCCCAGCGGCTCGAACGGCGCGGTGATGATGGCCAGGATGCCCAGGATCCCGGACAGGTCGCTGAGCAGGTCGCCGATGAACTTGATGGCGTCGGCGTGCTCCTGGACCCAGTGCCAGGCGCCGGAGAACGCCTTGCCGATGCCGTCCACGATGGAGTCGAACAGGCCCGGCTTGCCCGGCGCCATCTGGCCGGCGTGGTGCAGCTGGTCGGCGATCCCCTTGGCCGCGGCGATGAACCGGTTGTGCAGGTCGTGGGCGCGACTGACGATGTCGCTCATCCCGTTCTGCGCGTCGGTCAGGGCCTTCTGGTTCTTGGTGGCGTCGGCGGCCTGCTGCGTGGCCTGCGCGCTCCCGGCCGAGGCCGCGGCGGGCTGGCCGGGCTTGCCGGGCTGGCCGTTGACCGTGCTCTGCGCCGAGTTGACGGCGCCCTGCTGGGTCGCGGCCTGCTTCTCCAGCGCGGCGGCCTCACTCTGGAAGCCCTCCAGCTGCCCGGCCCAGTTGTAGAGCAGGCTGCTGGCTTGGGAGAAGGAGTCGTGGCACTTCTGGACCGCGGGCTTCAGGTCGCTGTTCAGGTGGTCCATGAACGCGTTCGCGGACTGGCCCTGCCAGGAACCGCGGTCGGCGCCGGCGATGTTGGACAAGATGGTGCCGAGCTCGGTGCTCATGTCGCCCAGGGAGCGACCCAGGTCACGGGTCTGCGACACGTCGCCGGGGGTGGGGTCGAAGCCCAGCGCCGGCAGGTTGCGTGCGACTGTCATGGCCGGTCCCCCTACGCCTTCTTCGGCTCGATCTGGGCCTTGAGCTTGCCGTCCGCGTCGTCGAACGTCTTGCCGATGTTGTCGAGCATCTTCAGGCAGTCGTCGGCGTGCTGGCCGATCTGGCCGATGCCGTAGTGCCACTCGTCGGCGAAGTCGTGCATCCGGTTCACCAGGGGGTCGGCGCCGACGCCGGTCGCGTCGGTGTTGCGCAGCCGGCGGCACGCGCCGTCCAGGTCACCGCTGATCCTTGTCAGGGTGCTGCGCAGGTCGCTCAGCACCACCGCGCTCACCTGTAGATCACTCACTCTGGGCCCCTCCCCGTGGGACACCGCACATCGCGCACGCTGAACGTGCTCCCGGTCATGACGTGACGCGCGACGCCCGAATGTCGTGTTCGATCAAGACCCGAAGCACTATATCGATTTGCCGACTCGTGGGCGATCCGTGAGCGGAGAGCGGGTCAAGGCCCGTCGGCGATTTCACCCGATCCCCTGGTTTGACCCCTTCGCCCCTTCAACCCGGCTCGCCCCGCACCTAGCTTCAAAGGCATGCCGAAGCCGTTCCAGCTGCCCGATTTCTACATGCCGTACCCCGCGCGGCAGAACCCGTATCTCGAGTACGCGCGCGTCCATTCCAAGGCGTGGGCCCGGGACCTGACCATGATCGAGGGGTCGGGGGTCTGGGACGAGGACGACTTCGACCGGCACGACTACGCGCTGCTGTGCGCGTATACGCACCCTGACTGCGACGCCGAGGAGTTGGCGCTGGTCACCGACTGGTACGTATGGGTGTTCTTCTTCGACGACCACTTCCTGGAGGTCTACAAGAAGCCGCGCGACATGCCCGGCGCGCGTGCCTACCTGGACCGGCTGCCGGCGTTCATGCCGATCGGCGACCCGGCCGCGATGCCGGAGCCGACCAACGCCGTCGAGGCCGGGCTGGCCGACCTGTGGCTGCGGACGGTGCCGGGTAAGTCGGAGGACTGGCGCCGGCGGTTCGCCGAGAGCAACCGGCACCTGCTCGAGGAATCGTTGTGGGAGCTGGCGAACATCACCGAGGACCGGGTGTCCGACCCGGTGGACTACATCGAGATGCGGCGCAAGGTCGGCGGGGCGCCGTGGTCGGCGCACCTCGTGGAGCACGCGAACGGGGTCGAGGTGCCGGACCGGGTGGCGGCCAGCCGTCCGCTGCGGGTGCTGAAGGACACCTTCGCCGACGCCGTCCACCTGCGCAACGATCTGTTCTCCTACCAGCGCGAGGTCGAGCACGAGGGCGAGAACGCCAATTGCGTGCTGGTCTTGGAGCGCTTCCTGGGCTGCCCCACCCAGACCGCCGCCGACCTGACCAACCAGCTGCTCACCAGCCGGCTGCACCAGTTCGAGCAGACCGCGCTGACCGAGCTCGCGCCGCTGTTCGCCGAGCACGGGGTCGGCCCGGCGGAGGCGTTGCAGGTCACGCTGTATGTCAAGGGTCTGCAGGACTGGCAGTCCGGCGGGCATGAGTGGCACATGCGCTCGTCGCGGTATATGAACGACGCCGGGGACGGGACCGGGGACAGCGCCAGCACACCCGCGCTGGCCGGACCGCTCGGGTTGGGGACGTCGGCCGCCCGCATCGTCGCCTCGATCGCCAAGACGATGCCGGCCCGCCTCAAACGCCTGAGCCACCCGCCCTACGAGCCGGTGGGCCCCACCCCCATCCCCGATATCGCTGCCCCGGCCGAGCTGCGCCTGAGCCCGCACCTGCCGGTCGCCCGCCGCAACGTCCTGGACTGGTCCCGGCACATCGGCTTCTTCGACGGCATCTGGGACGAGCAGCACCTCATCGGCAGCGACTTCGCCCTGTGCGCCGCCGGAATCCACCCGGACGCCGCACCGGAGGAACTGGACCTCGCCACCGCCTGGCTGGCCTGGGGCACATACGCCGACGACTACTACCCGGCCGTCTTCGGCGCCTCCGCAGACCTGGCCGGCGCCAAACTCAGCAACGCCAGACTCAGCGCCCTGATGTCTGACAACCCGCCCGCCCCGGTGTCAGCACTCGAACGCGGCTTGGCCGACCTGTGGCGCCGATCGACCACCGACGTGTCGGCCACCGCCCGCGAGGCCCTGCGCCGCGGCACCCAGACGATGATCGACAGTTGGCTGTGGGAGCTGGACAACAAGGCCGCACACCGGGTCCCGGACCCGATCGACTACATCGAGATGCGCCGCGCCACCTTCGGCTCCGACCTGACGATGGCCCTGTCCCGCGTCCGCCACGACTCGGTCCCGCCGGAGGTGCTGCGCAGCCGCCCGGTCACGGCACTGGAGCACGCGGCGGCCGACTGGGCGTGCCTGCTGAACGACCTGTACTCGTACCAGAAGGAGATCCAGTTCGAGGGCGACGTGCACAACGCGGTACTGGTCGCGCAGGACTTCTTCGACTGCGACCGCGACCGCGCCCTCCAGGTAGTCAGCGCCCTGATGACAGCCCGGCTGGACCAGTTCCACCACGCGGCCGACGTCGAGATTCCAGCCCTGGCCGACGCGATGCGCCTGTCCTCCGCCACACGCGCCGCGCTGGAACGGCACGTCCAGGAGCTGCGGGACTGGCTGGTCGCGATTCACAACTGGCACCAGGCGACCACGCGGTACGGCGAGGCGGAGCAACAGCGGCGGCGAACGGGGCGGCTACGGCAGTTGTCGCCTTGGGGGTGGCAGGCCCAGGGCGGAGTCGGGACGCGGATCGGGGGCCGTGCGGTGGTGGCGCCGGGTGGCGGCGCTTGATGGTGACGGCTGGTGTTGTCACAGGGTTCTGATTGAGACATCGGGTTCTTATTGAGACATCGGGCTCTCATTGAGCCACGGCGCTCCAAGGCTGTTCTGGTTCAGAGCTTGTTCGGGGCTCGGGTCTTGTTCGGGGCTCAGGTCTTGTTCGGGCTCGGAGCTTTTCGTGGAGCTGGAGTTTGTTGGATGAGTTGCGGTTGTGCTGGTGGTTTCAAAGCTTTTTACGGCCTTCGGTCATAGTTGTGCCGGTTCGGGGTTCGGGGTGGTGGGTGTGTTTGTCGGCTGCCGGTTTCCGCGTTCACAACCCCGCCCCGCCTCAGGCCTCTTCAACTCCAGTAGGTCCGAGCACGGGCAAGATCAAGATCAAGATCAAAAACTGTGATGAAGAGCCGGGCCTCCGGCGGGCCTCGGCAACCTCAGGGAAACTAGCGCGGTTCCCTAGGGTGGCCGATCTAGTCTCAGCGGCGGCGGTTCCTGAGGTGGTGCGGTCCGTTCCCCACGGTCGCGTCGTCAGCCCGATGGGTACAGCACCGGTGTCCGGGGGTAAAGTCCGCGCGCTGCGGACATGCAGGTAGGCGGCGGTTTTGTGCAGCGCGAACTTGACCCCCGGCCACCGGCACTGTAGGCGAAGCCCTGCCGACGCGACCGAGGGGAACGAACCGAAAACCAGCCGGAGAAATACAAAACGCAGGGACCGACAACGCGGGTCGGCGATGCGGCCACCGGTATGGCTGTGGCGGCGGGGCCGGTAGTCGGTTAGTCGAGAACATGCCCGGGTGCGGTAGGGGCCAGCAGTGCACGCAGTGAGTGTCGAGGGCTGGGACAGGATCCAAGCCGGTGATAAGCCGCCCCCTGCTGGTCTGTCTCGGCACACCTGTAATCCCGGTGGTATCGGTTGTGGTCGCCGAGTCGATCCGGCACCTGCCAGCCCAGAATGCGCACCTTGGGACTGTCGCGTTGCCAGGTACTCGACCGGCGGCCGAACTCGCCGGGTCGCCGGTACCGAACCACTGGGCTTTGCCATTCTTCCGGCTGGTTTTCGGTTCGTTCCCCTCGGTCGCGTCGGCAGGGCTTCGCCTACAGCGCCGGTGGCCGGGGGTCAAGTTCGCGCTGCACAAAACCGCAGCTCGGGCACCCAACCGCAGCGCGCGGACTTTACCCCCGGACACCGGTGCTGTACCCCCCGGGCTGACGACGCGACCGTGGGGAACGGACCGCACCACCTCAGGGACCGCAGCCGCTGAGACTCACCCGGCCACCCGAGGGAACCGCGCTAGTTTCCCTGAGGTTGCCGAGGCCCGCCGGAGGCCCGGCTCTTCATCACAGTTTTTGATCTTGCTCTTGATCTTGCTCTTGATCTTGCCCTTGCTCGGACCTACTGGAGTTGAAGAGGCCTGAGGTGGGGCGGGGTTGTGAACACGCGAACCGGCAGCCGACAAGCACACCCGCCGACCCGAACCCCGAACCGGATCAACTATGACCGAAGGCCGTAAAAAGCCTTATAACCACAACCCAACCGCATCCGCAAACCAGAATCCACCACACGAAAGATCCGAACCCCAAACGCTCCAGCGCACCAGCTGAAGGTTCAGGGCTCACGCCCCACGCCTCACCTAGCCTCACCACTCACCGCTCGCGCCGCACCTCACCGCTCGCCCCTCACACCGCACCCCTCACCACTCACCGCTCGCGCCGCACCTCACCGCTCGCGCCTCACACCGCACCCCTCACCGCTCACCCCTCACACCGCACCCCTCACCGAGCCCCCCGAATCGCCTCCTCAACCAGCCGGGGCGTTCGCGGCAAAGCGCCGTTCGTCTCGCTCGCCCGGAAACCGTCCAGTGCGAGGGCGGCGAAGCGGCGGGCGGCGAGGGTTCGGTTGGCGGGGGCGGTCGCCGATAGTCCGCGGCAGGCCAGCAGTACCAGGTTCAGATCGTCCAGGACGAAGTCGGGGCGCAGCTGCCCGGTGCGCTTGGCCCGCGTGACGAGCGTTCGGAGTCGGCGTGCGAGTGCCTCGCGGTGGTGGGCGAGGGCGAGGGAGCGCGGGTTGGCCGACATGAAGGCGTCTACGAAGCCCTGGTTCTGCACGTTCAGCACGGTCAGCTGCTCGATGACGGACGCGAACCCGTGCCACGGATCCGGGTCGGCGCAGCCGTCGACGACGATCTGCCGGCAGGCGCGTACCTCGTCGGCGAACACGTCGTCGATGAGCGCCTGCTTGGTCGGGAAGCGCCGGTAGAGGGTCGCCGGGCCCACTTCGGCGTAGCGTGCCACGTCCCGCATCGAGACTTCCAGGCCGCGCTCGGCGAACAGGGAGCGGGCGGCGTCCAGGATCCGGTCTCGGTTCTCCCGGGCGTCGGCGCGGAGCCGGGGCTCGGGTTCCTTGTGAGTCGCTGCTCCGGGCATCGTTCTCGCTTCCGCTAAGTGGACGCGGGCGTCCGCTACTCTCGCAGTTTACCTGGACCGACGGTGTCCTCAGTCGACCGACGGCGTACTCAATCGGTCGCCGAGGCGGCCAAGGCGGCCAAGGCGTCCCCGACCGCCGTCCGCGCGTAGAGCACGACCCGACCGTCGCGGGCGCGGGCGACGAGCCCGGCGCGCCGCATGACCGCCAGGTGGTCGCCGACGGCGCCGGTCGTCATACCCAAGGTGCGCGCCAGGTGGGTGGTGCCGGCCGGGCTCTGGAGCGTGAGCAGGATGCGCGCCCGGCTTCGGCCGATCAAGTCGGCCAGGGCGCCGGGTGCCGGCGCCGCCGGGTGTTCCCAGAGCACTGCGATACCCCGGGCCGGGTAAATCAGGGTCTTGGGCCACTCGCCGGACGTGTAGGCGGCGGCGCGCGGCCAGTTGAAGGCCGAGGGGACCAGGAGCAGGCCGTTGCCGGCCAGCGGGATCAGCTGCTGCTCGGTTCCCGTGCCCGACAGCTCGATGCCGTCGTCGTGCCAGCGTACGGAGGTGTGCAGGTCGGCGATGGCGGCGGCCCAGCCGGCCCGGCCGAGGACGCCCGCGCGATGCACGACGTCGCGTTCGCAGATGGCGCGCAACTGGAGCCAGTCCGGTGCCAGAAGCGTGCGCCACGCCCGGTCCAGCGCCTCGGCCAGACGCGAGACCGCATCCGGGGAATCGAGCAGGGCCCGGGTCTGGGAGTCGGGGGCGGGACCCGCGGCCAGGCACCCGGCGATCTCGGCTCGGGCCAGGGCCAGCGGCGTCGCCCTGATCGTCGCCAGGTCGTCCTCCCACGTCTGGGCCAGACCGGCCGGGGGAGGAGCGAGGAAGTCCGCGCCGATCCAGCCGGATTGCAGAGCCAGGACCGTGTCCAACTCGGTCTGGCGGCGAAGGCCTTCGAAGGCCGGGCGCAGCCGGGACGCCGAGGCCACCGGCAGGCGTCCGCCGCGGTGGAGCAGGCGCAGCAGCGAATCGAGCTCGAACGCCGGGGAGATGGCGAAGCGGCTGTGGAGCAGGTCCTCGGTGCCGACCTCGAAGCGGATCACGCAGACCAGGCTACGTCGGCGGGCGCCGGGTTTACGTCCAGCGACGAATCTCTCGCTCGGGTTCGGCGGCCGGGCCACTGTGCCCGCATGGAATCCGCTGCATCAGCTACCTCCGCTACATCGGCGACATCGGCTACATCAGCGGCATCGGCCACATCCGGTACCGCGGTCCCGAGCCCGGGGCACCAGCGCACGACCTACGGGGACGTGCTCGGCCAACCGCTGTTCCGCCTGCTGTTCGCGACCCGGATCCTGGGCGTCAGCGCCGAGACGCTGCGCATCACGACCCTGTCCGTCCTGATCTTCACCACCTCGCACTCGCCACTGCTCAGCGCACTGGCCTTCGGCGTCGGCTTCCTGCCGCAGCTACCCGGCTCGATGCTGCTCGGCGCCCTAGCCGACCGACTCCCGCCCCGGCCGCTGCTGACCAGCGGCTTCCTGTTGAACTGCGCGGCGGCGGCGGTCCTGGGGACGGTGCGCATGCCGACGGCCGCGGAGCTTGCGATGGTCGCTGCCGTCGCCGTCCTGGCACCGGTCTTCGGCGGGGCAACGAGCGCCTTGGCCGCTGATTTCTTGGCCGGCGATGCCTATGTGCTGGGGCGCTCACTGCTGAACATGGCGTCTTCCGGTGCACAGCTGGCCGGGCTCGCTGCGGGCGGGGCAGCGGTGGCGGGGCTGGGAACTGGTCCGGCGCTGCTGCTGGCCGCTGGGCTGAACGCCGGCTGCGCGTTGGCGGTGTGGCTGCGGCTGCCGGACAGGCCGGCGC
>NZ_JAAFYZ010000209.1 GCF_018274385.1 Catenulispora pinistramenti
CGCGGACTTTACCCCCGGACACCGGTGCTGTACCCCCCGGGCTGACGACGCGACCGAGGGGAACGGACCGCACCACCTCACAGGCCGCCGCCGCTGAGACTCACCCAGCCACCCGAGGGAACCGCGCTAGTTTCCCTGAGGTTGCCGAGGCCCGCCGGAGGCCCGGCCCTTCATCACAGCCCTTGACCTTGACTTTGCTGTTGATCTTGCTCTTGCCCGGACTTGCTGGAGTTGAAGAGGCCTGAGGTGGGGCGGGGTTGTGAACGCGCGAACTGGCAGCCGACAAACACACCCACCGACCCGAACCCCGAACCGGCTCAACTATGACCGAAGGCCGTAAAAAGCTTTGAAACCCACAACCCAACAGGAACTCGCCCCGCAAACTTCAGCCCCTAGCGGTGCTCGTGCCCCATACCTCCGTGCCCCATACCTCCGTGCCCCGGCCCGCCCATGTCGTCCGCCATGTCGTCCGCCATGTCGTCCGCCCCGACATCCGCCCCCGCATCCGGCCCGCCGCCCATCATCCGCAGCATGGCCATCCCGCCGGTCCGCACGAACCGCGCCACCAACACCGCTGCCAGCGCTAGGAACACGATGTTCAGCCACGAGGTGTAGTTCCACTTCACTCCGTCGTCCATCACGGTCATCCCGCCGCGGCCCGGGATCCAGCCGAAGGCGTCGAACAGTAGCTCCACCACGTACCCGGCGCCGGCCATCGCGACGAAGAACGTCCACAGCAGGTGCCAGGCCATGCGCCTGCCGTAGTACTTCTTGTAGATGTTCAGGATCGGCAAGATGATCAGATCCGCGAAGATGAACGCCGTCACCCCGCCGAAGCTGATTCCGCCCTTCCACAGCACCAGTGCCAGTGGCACGTTGCCGATCGAGCAGACGAAGCTGACCACTGCCACCAGTGGCCCGATCAGTGGCCCCCACACCCCGGCCCAGACCGGGTGTCCAGCCAGGAAGAAGTGCCGCCAGAACGAGTCCGGTACCCATGCGGCGATCGCCCCGGCGATGAACAGGCCGATCACCAGGTCGCGCAGGATCGCCGCCCACTCCATCACGAACACGTGGGACACCGACGTGAATCCGGCGCGTGACAGGAGCCGTTTCAGGAACGAGCCTTCGCCGGTCACCGACATGTCCATCGCGGCGTGGCCCTCCATCGAGCCCGCGATTCCGCGGTCGGCTTGCTCGCGGGCCTCGCGCAGCAGGGCCGGCTTCAGGAACCGGCGGAACAGCAGCGCCAGTACCACGATCATGATCGGGCCGCCGATGAACTCCGCTAGCGTGAACTGCCAGCCCAGCAGCAGCCACAGGATCACGCCGAGTTCCAGTACCAGGTTCGTGGAGCCGATCTCGAACGCCATCGCGGCGGTGAAGTCCGCCCCCTTGCGGAACAGCGAGCGGGCCAGGGCCACCGCCGCGTAAGAACACGAGGACGAGGCCGCGCCGAGCAGGGACGCCACGGCGAGCGTGCGCGGCCGGTCGTCGCCCAGCAGCCGGACGATGGTCGACTTGCGCACCACGGCCTGGATGACCGCCGAGAGTGTGAAGCCCAGGATCAGGGCCCAGGTGATCTCCCAGGTCATCGAGCCTGTGATGGTCAACGCGTGCGTGATCGCACCCACTGTCTCCGCCTCTCGCCGTTGCGGTTACCCTATACCGGTAGCTGGTATCGCGCCCGGGAGGAATGATGGCCGGAAGGGTCGGGAGACGGCACCTCGTGCTGTTGTTCTCGGTGCTCGCCGGGCTGTTCCTCATGCACGGGCTCAGTGCCGGTGGGGTCGGTGGGGTCGGCGGCTGCCATGGCCTCGCGAGCGAGATGGTCATGGCGCACCCGGCGATGGCGCCCGCTGCCGCCGGCCACGCGAGCGCGGCTGTCGAGGTCCGTGGCCCGCAACCGATCTCCGACCATCCGCAGGTCGGCGAAAGCTGCGTCCCGCTGCGCCCCGAGGGTCTGTCCGGGCTGTTCCTGGCGCTGTTCCTCATCGTGATAACTCCATGGCTGCCGGGACAGCCGCGCTCCGCGGGCCAGACCCGCCCGCACTGGCCACACGGCCCGCCCCGGTCTGGCGCCCAGATCCTGCGCACGCTGAACATCTCCCGGACGTGATGCGGCGGCCTCGTCCGCTGTCAGTTCACGTATTCACCGGAAGGTTTCACTCTCATGCGTTCGATCAAGCGTGTCCGCACTCTGGCGCTCGCTCCGGCCTTCGCCGGAATCCTCCTGCTGGCCGCCTGCGGCAGCTCTTCGTCCTCCCACTCCGCTTCGTCCCACCCCTCGATGGCGGGTATGAACATGAATTCCTCAGCACACAGCACGGACAACACCACGGACAACAGCGCGCACCACAGCACTCAGCACGGCGACGAGCCCATGTACATGGGCGACGGCCTGGCCGCCACGGACCAGGGCTACACCTTCGCCCCGGCCGGGGCCTCGGTCGCGGCGCCGGGCTTCGTCTTCCGGATCCTGGGCCCCGACGGCAAGCCGGTCACCGCTTTCGAGCCCGAGCAGACCAAGCTCATGCACTTCTACCTGATCCGCTCGGACCTGTCGGGCTTCCAGCACGTCCACCCGACGATGGCCGCCGACGGCACGTGGACCGCGCCGACCAAGGCCGCCGGGCCCGGCGCGTATCGGGTCTACGCGCAGTTCATCGCCAAGGGCGCCGGCGGCGAGGTGGTGCCGCTGGTGCTGTCCGAGCAGGTGACGTCCGCGGGGTCGGCGCCGGACCGGCCGGTGCCGGCCGCGGCGGCGTCGACCACGGTCGACGGCTACACCGTCACCGTCGACTCCTCGCAGCTCATGGCCGGGATGGCGATGCCGCTGAAGGTGTCGATCAGCAAGGACGGCCAGCCGGTGACCGACCTGGAGCCGTATCTGGCGACCTACGCGCACCTGTCCGGATTCCATGCCGGAGACTTGGCCATGGCGCATCTGCATCCGCGGGGCGGGGTCGCGACCACTGCGACCGGGGGTCCGGACCTGACCTTCGAGGCGACGCTGCCCGAGGCAGGGCAGTGGCGGATGTATCTCCAGTTCCAGACCGGCGGCACGCTGCACACCGCGGCGGTGACCCTGGACGTCCGCTGACGGTGCGTCTCGCGCTGACGGCGGGTCCCGGTCGCGGCTGTGAGGGAGATCACAGCCGCGACCTCCGGAGTCCATACCCTAGGGGGGTACAGTGTCAGTCATGATCGAGCTGAAGGAGACTTCCGTGACTTCCTTGTCCGAGAACGTGACCACCGCCGTCTACACCGTTTCCGGGATGACCTGCGGCCACTGTGTCAAGTCCGTGACGGAGGAAGTCGGCGCGATCGACGGGGTGCAGAACGTGGACGTCGTCCTCGAGACCGGCAAGGTCACCGTCACCAGCGTCGCACCGCTGACGGCCGGGGCCGTCGAGGCCGCGGTCGACGAGGCCGGTTACACGCTCGTCCACTGATCCCGGCGCCAGCCCCGCCGGGATCGTCCGGGACCCCTGAAACGCACTGCGCGTCTCAGGGGTCTTCTCCATTGGTCATCAGCCCTCTACACTCCCGCAGCAGTTGCGAGGTGTGGGATGAAGATCGTCGTGTTGACCAAGCACGTCCCGCAGGCGATAGGGGAGGTGTCCTTCGGGCCGGATCTGACGGTGAACCGGTCGGCGGTGCGCTGCCGGCTGCAAGACGCCGACGAATACGCGGTCGAGCAGGCCGCGCGCATCGCCTGCCGTCGTCTCGACGTGCAGGTGACCGCCCTGACCATGGGCCCGTCGGGCGCGTCCGCCGCGCTGCGCACAGCCCTGGCGCGCGGCGCCGACGAAGGCGTGCACATCCTGGACGACGCCCTGCACGGCTGCGACGCCCCGGCCACCTCCCTGGTCCTGGCCGCCGCCTGCCGCCGCCTCGGCTTCGACGTGGTCCTGTGCGGCACCGCCTCCACGGACAGCGCGATGTCCGTCATCCCCGCGATGCTCGCCGAACGCCTCGGCGTCCCGGCCCTGTGCCGCTGCGACACCCTGCGTACCGACGAGGACCTGCTCCACGCCACCCGCGACGACGGAACCGGCACCGGCGGCACCGAGGACCTGACCGCCGCGATGCCCGCGGTGGTCTCGGTCACCGACCGCAGCGGCGAACCCCGCTACCCCCGCTTCGAAGCCATAGCGGACGCGCGCCAGAAACTGGTCCGCACGTGGTCCCTCGCGGATCTGGGTATTGAGACGACGCACGTCGGCCTCGCCGCCGCCGCGACGAAAGTCGGCAAGGTCACCCGCGCCGAACCACCACCCACGACCGTGACCGAGGACCCGCACAGCGCGGCGGTCCGGATCGCTGACTTCCTGACCCAGCAACAGTTCCTCTGAGACCCGGAGCACAACAGACGTCACGGCAAGGAGGCCGGATGGCGAAAGTGTTGACGCTCGTCGAACGCGACGCGCGTGAGGGAACGGTGTGGAGATCGGCGTGCGCGTTGCTGACGCTGGCGCGGCGGCTCGGGGAGCCGATCGCGGTGCTGGGGGACACGCCGGATGAAGAGATGGTCGGAGCTCTCAGCCGCTATGGCGCGGCAGAGATCTGGTGTCCGGCCGACGCAGATAAAGCTGCGCGTGCGACCAATACAGATCAAGCTGCGCGTGCCACCGACACCGATCTGCTGGCCGCCCTCGCGCAACGCCTTGATCCGGCGGCGATCCTCATCGCGTCCACACCCCGCGGCCAGGAAACCGCCGCCCGCCTGGCGATCCGCCTGGACTCCGGCATCATCACCGACGCCGTGGACCTCCGTCCCGGCCCCGGCGGCGAAGCCGTCGCCGTCCAACGCTGTCTCGCCGGCTCCTACCTCGTCGAGTCGACCATCATCCGCGGCGTCCCCGTCATCACCGTCCGGCCCGAGGCCGCGCTGCCCGAACCGCATCCGGCCGAAGCGGCCCTCCACACCATCGCCGTCGAGCCCTCGCCGCAGCGCGCGCCCCACGTAGTCGCCATCCCCAAGCCCCGCGCCGCGCGCCCCGCCCTCGACCACGCCGACATCGTCGTGGCCGGTGGCCGGGGTGTCGGCTCCCGTGCGGCCTTCGCCGTCCTCACCGACGTCGCCGAAGCCCTCGGCGCGGCCGTCGCCGGGTCCCACACCGCCGCCGAGCTCGGTTGGGTTCCGCCGGAGGCGCGCGTCGGCCTGACCGGCACGACCGTGCATCCGCGCCTCTACCTCGCCTGCGGGGTCTCCGGTTCGGTGCGGCACCGGGCCGGGATGCAGGGGGCCAAGACGGTCATCGCGATCGGTGACGATCCGGCCGCCCCGATCTTCAAGCTCGCCGAGCTCGGAGTCGTCGGCGACGCCCGGACCATCCTTCCGGCACTGCTGGCCGAGATAAGAGCTCGAAGACCACCGCACGATCCCCGCTAGTCGCTCCGCATTCCCCTCGCACTGAACGGAGGCCCCTGTGGCTGTACGACTCATCATCGGCTTGGCGATCACGCTCACGGCGCTCGCGTTGGCCGGACGCCGGGTGCTGATGCTCTATCGCCTGGGCCGCACGATGCAGCCGGCCGAGCCGGGGCGCGTTGACGAGCCGGGTGTCCGGCTGTGGGCGGTCGTGACCGAGGTCTTCGGCCAGCGCAAGCTGCTGAAGTGGTCCGCCCCCGGCGCCGCGCACTTCGCCGTCTTCTGGGGCTTCGTCATCCTCGGCGCCACCATCGTCGAGGGCTTCGGCGCGTTGTTCGACCGGGACTTCCACATCCCGCTGATCGGCACCGACGCCTGGCTGGGCTTCGGGGAGGACTTCTTCATCGTCGCGGTACTGGCCGGACTGCTGGGCTTCACGGTCATCCGGCTGAGACAGGACCCTGAGAAGCGTGGCCGCGGGTCCCGCTTCTTCGGCTCCCACACCACCGCCGCGTGGGTCGTGCTCTTCATGATCTTCAACGTCATGTGGACCCTACTGCTCTACCGGGGCGCGCAGATCAACACCGGCAACTTCCCGTTCCCGCACGGCGCGTTCGCCAGCCAGGCCGCCGGCCACCTGTTGCACGGCGCCGGCAGAGGAGGCAACGACGTCCTGGAGACCGTCGGCCTGCTCGCCTCGCTCGGTGTGGTGCTGAGTTTCCTGGTGCTGGTCGTGCACTCCAAGCACCTGCACATCTTCCTGGCCCCGTTCAACGTCGCCTTCTCCCGCCGCCCCCGCGCCCTCGGCCCGCTGCTCCCGGTCTACTCCGGCGGCAAGGCCGTGGACTTCGAGGACCCGGGCGAGGACGACAAGATCGGCCGCGGCGCGATCGAGGACTTCACCTGGAAGGGCCTGCTGGACTTCGCCACCTGCACCGAGTGCGGGCGCTGCCAGTCCCAGTGCCCGGCCTGGAACACCGAGAAGCCGCTGAGCCCGAAGCTGCTCATCATGGCCCTGCGCGACCATGCGCTGGCCAAGGCCCCGTATCTGCTGGCCGAGGGCGACGAGGCCAAGGCCGCCCTGGAGACCAGCGCCGTCGACGTCTTCAAGGAAGCGCAGCGCCCGCTGGTCGGCGGCGAGGACGTCAACGGCGTCATCGACCCCGACATCCTGTGGTCCTGCGTCACCTGCGGCGCCTGCGTCGAGCAGTGCCCGGTGGACATCGAGCACGTCGACCACATCGTGGACATGCGCCGCTACCAGGTCCTCATCGAGGCCGAGTTCCCGCGCGAGGCCGGCACGATGCTCCGCAACCTGGAGAAGAACGGCGACCCGTGGGGCCGGGGTGCGAAGGCCCGCCTGGAGTGGACGCAGGGCCTGCCGTTCAAGGTCCGCGTCCTCGGCGCGGGAGGCGAGGAGCGCATCCCGGACGACGTCGAATACCTCTTCTGGGTCGGCTGCGCGGGCTCGCTCGACGACAACGCGAAGAAGACCTCCCGCAACGTCGCGGAGCTCCTGCACGAGGCCGGCGTCGAGTTCATGATCCTGGGCTCGGGCGAGACCTGCACCGGCGACGCCGCCCGCCGCCTGGGCCAGGAGTTCCTGTTCCACGAGCTGGCGACGCGGAACGTGGAGACGCTCAACACCGCCGGGGCCAAGAAGATCGTCGTCACCTGCGCGCACTGCTTCAACACCCTGGCCAACGAATACCCGCAACTCGGGGGCGACTACGAGGTCGTGCACCACACCGAACTGCTCGCCAAGCTGATCAAGGACGGCCGGATCAAGCCGACCGGCGAGGTGGACGTCGCGGTCACCTACCACGACCCCTGCTACCTCGGCCGTCACAACCGGGTCTTCGACCCCCCGCGGGACATCCTCGGCGCGGTGCCCGGCGTGAAGCTGAACGAGATGCCGCGCAATCGCGAGAAGTCGTTCTGCTGCGGCGCCGGCGGCGCGCGGATGTGGATGGAGGAGACGATCGGCTCGCGGATCAACGAGACCCGGACCGACGAGGCGCTGGGGACCTCGCCGGATCTGGTGACCGCGGCGTGCCCGTACTGCATCGTGATGCTCACCGACGGCGTGGCCACCCGCAAACAGCAGGGGAAGGCCGACGACGCGGTGCGGGTCGCGGACGTCTCGGAGGTGCTGCTGCGATCGGTGCGCGGGCCCGCCGGGCAGTCGGCGGGCAAGCCCGCCGGGGAGCCGGTGCGCAAGCCCGACGGCGAGGCGGCTACGAAGCCGTGACCTCTCGCAGCACACTGATCAAAGCGTCCGGCCGCTCCTCGACGGGCGACAGCTCGACGAAGTAGGTCCGCACGCCCAGCGCCGACCCGCCGCCGTCGGCCGCATGGTCCCCGACCATGACGGCCGACGCCGGGTCCACGCCGATGGCGTCGCAGGCCAGCTGGAAGATCCTCGGGTCCGGCTTCACCATGCCGACCTCGTAGCTCAGTACCACCGCGTCCAGCAGATCCAGCAGCCCGGCGTGCTTGAGATGCGGGCGGATGTCGAAGGAGATGTTGCTGATCACGGCGGTCGCCAGGCCCCGGTCCTTGGCCTCGCGCACCGTCTCCAGCGCGTCCGGATACGGCTGCCACGCCTCGGCGGCGTTACTGCGGTCATACAGCGGCTCGACCAGTTCCTCCCACGGCCACCCGGACTCGCGGATCAGGCCGGTGTAGCAGGCGCGGTGGTGCGGCTCGTCCAGGTCGCGGGCCTCATACAGCTCCGCGAGGTGGTCCGGGACGTGCTTGGGATAGGCGCCATACCAGGCCCCGGCCTCGGTGAGCCGGTCCGCCCAGTGCGCCACCTCGCCGTCGTCCAAGGCCAGCCCGGCCGCATCGGTGATGGCACGGACCCAGGACTCCGCCGATTCGATGCGCATCAGAGTGCCGGAGAAATCGAAGAGCATCGCTCGGGGGTGGCTCATACCCACGACTGTAGAGGACTCCTTACCGGAGCAGCGCGTCGATCCACTCGCTGACCGCCGCCACCAGCGCGTCCAGGACCGGGGGATCAGCCTTCTTGACGGTGAAGGCATGGTTGCCGGCCGGCAGACCCACGAGGTGATGCGTCGGCGGCAACCGCGGGAACTCGGAGGCGGTTCCGAAGGTGTCGCCGCCGCCTTGGACGATCAGCGTCGGCAGCCCGGTGTCGAGCAGTTCCTCGGCGCGCGACTTCTCCGGCTTGCCCGGCGGATGCAGCGGGAAGGCGAGCGCGACGACACCGGCCGCGCCGGTGTCGAGCCCGGTCCGGCAGGCCACCCGCGCCCCGGCGCTTCGTCCGCCGACCAGGAACGGCGTCTTGCGGGCCCGCTTGTGCAGCGCCTCGGCGACCGGGATCCACCCCGCGTCGAGTGTCTTCGGCGCCGGCGCGATCTTCTTGCCCGCGACCCGCCACGGCTGCTCGACCAGCACCACCTCGACGCCGTCCGCCGGCAGCGCAGCGGCCAGTGCCTGGAGGTCCGCGGCCTCGACGCCGCCGCCCGCGCCGTGCCCGAGCGCCAGGACCGCGCGGCGCTTGGTGCGGGCCGGGGCCGGGAAGCGGGTGAGGCGCGCGTCGCCGACCGGGGTGGTGATCAGTTCCTGCACGGGTCGAGGGTAGTGCGCGGTCGGCGGCGCGGCCGGTTGGACGCGCGGTGCCGCCGGCACCCTCAGCGTGAGACTCCAGTCACACCCTCACCTCCGGACCCGCACGTATCGGCTAAGAGTCCACTTGTCACCAGGCGTGCCATCCGTCCCGGCGGTTAGAGTCGGAGCCATGAGCACGCATTTCGATGTCGTCGTCCTGGGCGCGGGGCCGGGCGGGTACACAGCGGCGATCCGCGCGACGCAGCTGGGCAAGAGTGTGGCCGTGGTCGAGGAGCGCTACTGGGGCGGTATCTGCCTCAACGTCGGGTGCATCCCCTCCAAGGCGCTGCTGCGCAACGCGGAGCTGGCGCACACCGTCCAGCACGAGGCCGAGACCTTCGGGATCTCCTCGAACGGGCCGATCACCTTCGACTACGGCGCCGCCTTCGAGCGCAGCCGGCAGGTCGCCGACGGCCGGGTCAAGGGCGTCCACTACCTGATGCGCAAGAACAAGATCCCGGAGTACGACGGCCGGGGCACGTTCCTGGACCAGCACACCCTCAGCGTGGCGAAGTCCGACGGGACCACCGAGACCCTGACCTTCGACCACTGCATCATCGCCACCGGCGCGCACACCCGGCTGCTGCCCGGGACCCAGCTGTCCCAGCGCGTGGTCACCTTCGAAGAGCAGATCCTGTCCGCCGCCCTGCCGGAGAGCATCGTCATCGCCGGGGCCGGGGCGATCGGCGTCGAGTTCGGCTACGTGCTCAACAGCTACGGCGTCAAGGTCACCATCGTGGAGTTCCTGGACCGCATGGTTCCGCTGGAGGACGCCGAGGTCTCCAAGGAACTGGCCCGGCAGTACCGCAAGCTCGGCATCGACGTGCTCACCGGCACCCGGGTCGACGGCATCGACGACACCGGCCCCAAGGTGCGGGTCACCGTCACCGGCAAGGACGGCGCGCAGCAGGTGCTGGAGACCGACAAGGTGCTGCAGGCCATCGGCTTCGCGCCCAACGTCGACGGCTACGGCCTGGACAAGACCGGGGTGGCGCTCACCGAGCGCGGGGCGATCGCGGTGGACGGCCGGGGCCGGACCAACGTCCCGCACATCTTCGCGATCGGCGACGTCACCGCCAAGGTGATGCTCGCGCACGTGGCCGAGACCCAGGGCGTGATCGCCGCCGAGACCATCGCCGGGGCCGAGACGATGGAGATCGACTTCGTCATGGTGCCGCGGGCCACCTACTGCCAGCCGCAGATCGCCAGCTTCGGCTGGACCGAGGAGCAGGCCCGGCTGGAGGGCTTCGAGGTCAAGACCGCCAAGTTCCCCTTCAGCGCCAACGGCAAGGCCGCCGGGCTCGGCGACGCGGTCGGCTTCGTCAAGGTGATCAGCGACGCGAAGTACGGGGAGCTGCTCGGTGCCCACCTCATCGGCCCTGAGGCCACCGAGCTCCTGCCCGAGCTCACGCTGGCCCAGCAGTGGGACCTGACGGTGCACGAAGTGGCCCGGAACATCCACGCCCACCCGACGCTCGGCGAGGCCGTCAAGGAGGCGGTCCACGGGCTTGCCGGACATATGATTAACATGTAGATCAGCGTCTTGACGTGACACTCTGGAAGGTTCGCCAGGCCATGACCGACAGCAGACTGGGACGGGCGCCGGGTTCCGGCGGCTGCTCCGCGACCGGTTGAGACGGCGGACGATCGTGACACGCTATGCGGAGTTCGGGGTCGGGGGTTCCGACCCCGGCTCCGGGCTGGCCGCCTCTGGCGTCTCCGGCAACTCCAGTACCCCCGGCAACTCCAGCAGCTCCAGTACCTCTGGCACCTCCAGCAACCCCGGTAGTGGGCTGTCCCAGTCGTTCCCCGGCCCGCCGCCGATCCCCGGCCTGGTCGACGTCAGCTTCGCCACCACCACCGACCCGGCCGCCCGGGAGACCGCCGACTTATCCGGCTCCGGCACCGGCCCGGGTCTCGTCCCGCCGCCGGGCCCGGCGCCTGACGCCCCCGACCCCGGCCCCACCGAAGCCTTCGCTCGGGCCTGGGCCACCGCGTTGTCCGCCGCCGCGGCCACCCCGCTCGGCTTCGACCACGCGCTGCGCGTCGTGGCCCCGCTGGCCGAGCAGGTCGTCGCCACCCCGGACGACCCGGACCTGGCCCGCAAGATCGGGGTCCAGGCGGCCGGCGCCCTGATCGACGCGCACTGCTTCCAGGGCGCCTGCGTCGCGGCCACCGTCGAGGTGATGGACCGCCACCTGCCGCCCTACCTGCGCCCGGAGACCCGCTCCGCGCTGCGCGCCGGCCTGGCCTCGGCCTTCGCCGAGGGCCTGCGCGAGCGCACCCGCGCCGAGCAGTCCGCCATCCACGAGGCCGTGCTCACCGCCTACCGGGCCGGTGAGGCGCGGTTCCGCACCGTCTTCCGCAACGCCGCCCTGGGCATCGTCATCACCGACAAGAACGGCCAGGTGCTGGAGGTGAACCCGGCGCTGGCCGAGATGCTGGGCGTGGACGCCTACGCCGCCCGCGGCCGCACGATCAGGAACCTGATCGACCCGACCGAGCCGGGGGAGTACTGGCGCGGCTACAACGCCCTGCTGGCCGGGGAGCAGACCGAGGCCGAGGCCGACACCCGGATCAAGCGGGTCGACGGCGGCATGGTCTGGACCCACGTGCGCACCACGGCGGTGCGCGACGACGCCGGCGACGTCGCGCTGGTGATCGCCCTGCACGAGGACGTCACCGAACGCCGCCGGGCCACCGACCAGCTCCGGCACCAGGCCACCCACGACGCCCTGACCGGCCTGCCGAACCGGGTCCGGCTGCTGGACGCGGTCGAGGAACTGCTGCGCAGCGCCGGCCCCGAGGACCGGCTCGGCCTGTGCTTCCTGGACCTGGACGGCTTCAAGGGCGTCAACGACACCCTGGGCCACCAGGCCGGAGACGAACTGCTGACCCAGATCGCGCATCGGCTCTCAGCGGCCACCGACCCGCGCCGGCACGTCGTGGCCCGCATGGGGGGCGACGAGTTCGTGATCCTGTTCCGCCGCACCCAGGGCCCGGAGTCGGTGTTCCCGGTCATCGAGCAGGTCCTGGACGCGGTCCGGCAGCCGGTCCTGCTCGACGGCCACACCGTGACCGTCACCGCCAGCGCCGGCCTGGTCGAGCGCCCGGCCGCGGCGGCCTCGGCCACCGAACTGCTGCGCGCCGCCGACATCACGCTCTACTGGGCCAAGTCCGCGGGCAAGGCCGACTTCGCCCTGTTCGACGAGGAGCGCAACGCCCGCGAGGTGCACCGCTACGCCCTGGCCCAGGCGCTGCCGGCGGCCCTGGAGTCCGGCGAGATGTTCCTGGAGTACCAGCCGATCGTGGACCTGGCCGGCGGCCGCCCGCCGATGGTCGAGGCGCTGGTCCGCTGGCGCCACCCGGAGCGCGGCCTGCTCAAGCCCGAGGAGTTCATCCCGGTCGCCGAGGAGACCGGTGCCATCGTGGAACTCGGCCGCTGGGTCCTGGACCGCGCCGTCCACGACGCGGCGTCCTGGCCGGACGGCCCGGCGGTGTCGGTGAACGTCGCCGTGCGCCAGGTCCGCGACTACGCCCTGGTCCGCGAGGTCGACACCGCGCTGGCGGCCTCCGGCCTGCCGGCGCGCCGGCTGGTCCTGGAGATCACCGAGACCGCGCTGATGGACACCGAGGACGACGGACTTCCCGGACCCGGCACCCTGCGCACCATCGCCGACCTGGGCATCGGCATCGCGGTCGACGACTTCGGCACCGGCTACTCCAACCTGGCCCGGCTCCGGCACCTGCCGGCCACCTCGCTGAAGATCGACGCCTCCTTCATCGCCGACCTGGGCAATCCCGAGGCTGCCCGGTTCGCCGAATCGGTGATCACCAGCCTGGTGGTGCTGGCGCACGCCGCCGGGATGACGGTCACCGCCGAGGGCATCGAGACCGCGGACCAGGCGCGGCGGCTGACGGCCCTCGGGGTGGACTACGGGCAGGGGTTCTACTTCTCGCGGCCGGTGCCGGCCGAGCGGATACAGGCGGTTCTGGAAGGCCTGGACGCCCAGGGGTAGTGCGGGCAGTTCGCCGCACGGGTCCGCCGACCTCAACGCAGCGGCGACGGGTGCGGGCGGCATCGGCACAGGTCCCGGCCGGGCCCAGGGCTCCGGGGCCCAGACTCTGCGAAATCGAACGTTGACACTGCGCGACCGGTCGCACGACTATCGCAGAGTTCGAGCATTGCGAAGTTCGAGCATTGAGAGCGCCCTGGTGGGCCTGCGGCAAGAGGAGACTCCATGCAAGCCAGCACCTTCCGGACGGCCAGGCTGCGACGCTCGGCGCCGGTGTGGTTGATCGCCCTCGCCGTCTGCCTGCTCGGGGCCGTCCCGTTCAGCGCCGGCGGCACCGCCCACGCCGCGACCGCTGCCGCCGCCGCCAACGCCGGCGGAGTGAACATCGACGCCGGCGGTGCCGGTGACGCGACGTTCCAGCCGGACGAGTACTACAGCGGCGGTCTCACGGCGGACAACCAAGGCCAGGCCGGCAACCCGAACTGGCCCGGCGGGGTGGCCCACCCGATTCCGGTGAGCGACTGGAACACCTACCGGTACCTCGACAACACCTACCAGATTCCCTCCCTGACGCCCGGAGCCGCCTACCAGGTCCGGCTGTACTTCCTGGACTGGTACTTCACCCAGGTCGGTCAGCGGGTCTTCAACGTCGCGGTCAACGGCACCCCGGTGCTGAGCGACTTCGACATCGTGAAGGCCGCCGGTGACCTCGGCGCCGACGGCACCCACCAGGGCATCGAGAAGGACTTCACGGCGACCGCCGACGCCGGCGGCACCATCTCCATCGCCTTCACGCGCGGCAGCGAGAACCAGGCCATGGTCAACGCGATCAGCCTGGTCCCGGTCAACGGACCGGTCGACATCGACTGCGGCGGGGCCGGCGACGCCACGTTCCTGCCCGACCAGGACTACACCGGGGGCACGGCCGGGACCAGCAACGGCCAGGCGGGCAACCCGAACTGGCCCGGCGGGGTGGCCAACCCGATTCCGGTCGGCGACTGGAACACCTTCCGCGCCGGCGCCACCAGCTACCAGATCCCGGGCCTGGTTCCGGGCTCGGCCTACCAGGTGCGGCTGTACTTCCTGGACTGGGTCCACACCCAGGTCGGTCAGCGCGTCTTCAACGTCGCCGTCAACGGAAGCCCGGTGTTGACCAACTTCGACATCGTCCAAGCCGCCGGCGACCTCGGCGCCGACGGCACCTATCAGGGCATCGAGAAGGACTTCGCCGCCACCGCCGACACGAACGGCGACGTCACCATCGCCTTCACCGCGGGCAGCGCCGACCAGCCACTGGTGAACGCCATCAGTGTCGTGCCGGCTTCCTGACCCGACACCGCGGAGCAGCGAAGGCCCGGCCGGATGACCGGCCGGGCTTTTGTTCGAGACCGGGCTTTTCGTTCAAGACTGGGCTTTTAGTTCAAGACTGGGCTCTCGTTCAAGAAGAGTGGTGTTCGTTCAGGAAGGCCAGAACCAAGGGGCCGGCGATGTCGCGGAACTCGTCGAAGTACGCATGCCGTGCCCCCTCGATCAGCGCCATCCGCGCGTCCGGGATCCGCTCGGCGATCAGCGGCGCGTTCGCCGCCGGGTTGAAGACGTCATCGGTGCCGTGCACCACCAACGTCGGCGCCGCGATCGTCGGCAGCACCTCCCACGCGTCGTGTTTCCCGCTCGCCGTCAGGTGGCGGCCCTTCGCGAAGGCGGGCATGTCCGGATCGCCGACCACGTAATAAGGACCCTGATGCACGGCCAGCCACCGCGGCGTATACATCAGCTCCAGCAGATACCGGTCCGCCGCCGCCCGATCGGCCTGGACCAACGCCTGCCGCACCGAGCGGTCCCGCTCGATCGCGTGCGCTCCGCCCGGCGACGTGCAGCCCAGCACCAGTGCCTGGACCCGCTCGGCGAAGTCGGCCGCCAGCCACTGGGCGACCCGGCCGCCCATCGAGGTGCCGTAGACGTGCGCCCGCTGGATTCCCGCCTCGTCCAGGACCGCGATGACGTCGGCGGCGAAACCCCTTGTGCTGTAGGGCTCGTCGGGCTTGTCACTGGCTCCGGTGCCCCGCCAGTCCAGGGTGATCGTCCGGTGACCGGCGGCCTCGAAGTCGGCGCGCGCCGAGTCCCACCAGCGGTGCGTGTTGGACTGCCCGGCCAGCAGGACCAGCGGGATCCCGCTGCCCGCGCTCTGGAACGCGATCGCCGTCCCGTCCGCCGCGACCGCTTTTCCGGCCTCTGGTCTCATGCCGATCATCCTGCCAGGCTAGGCCCATGGACAAGATCTCGCCCGCGGCGGTCGCCGATCTGCGGGCCCTGCTCGGCGACCGCGTGCTCACCGAACCCGGCGCGCTGGCCGCCTACGGCCGCGACGCCACGCCGCTGTTCCGGCACGCGCCGGACGTGGTGGTGCAGCCGCTGACGACCGAGGAGGTCGCCGGGGTGATGCGGATCGCGACGCGGCACCGGGTGCCGGTCACCACCCGCGGCGCCGGGACGAACCTGTGCGCGGCCACCGTGCCGCTGTCCGGCGGGATCGTGCTGTCCACCATGCGCATGACCGCGCTGCTGGAGGTCAGCCGGGAGGAGATGCTGACGGTGTGCCAGCCCGGGGTGACCGCCGGGGCGCTCAACCGCGCGGCCGCCACCGAGGGCCTGATCTACGTCCCCGACCCGGGCAGCAAGGAGGCCTCCACGATCGGTGGCAACGTCGCCACCTGCGCCGGGGGACTGCGGGGCCTGAAATACGGCGTCACCCGGCAGTACGTGCTCGGCCTGGAGGCGGTCCTGCCCGACGGCGAGGTCATCCGCACCGGCGGCCGGCTGGTGAAGGACGTCGCCGGCTACGACCTCACCCGGCTGCTGGTCGGCTCCGAGGGCACGCTCGCGGTGATCACCGAGATCACCATGGCCCTGGTCCCGAACCCGGCCGCCGCCCGCTACGGCGTGGCCTACTTCGAGTCGATGACGGACGCCTCCGTTGCCGTCCGCGACATCGTCGCCTCCGGACCGGCGCCGGCCACGCTGGAGTTCATGGACGCGGTCTGCATCGCCGCCGTCGAGGACTTCGCCCACCTCGGCCTGCGCCTGGACGCCGGAGCCCTGCTGCTGTTCGGCGACGACGGCGAACCCGACGCGGTGGACCGCTCCGTGGCCCGGATGGCCGAGGTCTGCGCCGGGCGCGCCACCCACATCGAACTCGCCGCGTCCGTGGCCGCCGCCGAGGACCTGCTCGCCGCCCGCCGCTGCAACCTCCCGGCGCTGGCGCGCAGCGGCAGCATGACCATCCTGGAGGACGTCACGGTGCCCCGGCCCAAACTGGCCGAGATGGTCGCCTTCGTCGCCGCGACCGCCGAGAAGCACGGCGTCCGCATCGGCACCTTCGGCCACGCCGGCGACGGCAACCTGCACCCCACCGCGGTCGTCGACGCCGACGACCCGGCCGCCACCGCCGCGGCCGTGGCCGCCTTCGACGACATCTTCCGGCACGCGGTGGATCTCGGCGGTACGATCACCGGCGAGCACGGCGTGGGGGCGGCGAAGCTCCCCTACCTGGAACACCGATTGGGGCCCGAGCAGATGGCGCTGCTGCGGCGGATCAAGGGCGCGTTCGACCCGCTCGGTCTGCTCAACCCCGGGAAGCTGGGATCGTGAGCGAGGACACCACTTCCGCCGTTTCCAAGAACGTCTTCAGCAAAGACCTGCTGGATGCCTGCATCTCCTGCGGTTTCTGTCTCCCGGCCTGCCCGACCTACGCACTGACCGGCCAGGAGCAATCCTCCCCGCGCGGCCGCATCACCCTGATGCGCATGCTCGAAACCGGCGAGCTCCCCGCCGATGACTCCACCCTCGCCGAGGAATCCTCGCTCTGCCTCGGTTGCCGTGCCTGCGAGACCGTCTGCCCGGCCGGCGTCCAATACGGCCACCTCCTCGAAGAGTGGCGCGACGAGCAGTGGAGCGGCTCGAAGCGGCCGTGGATCGTCCGGCCGCTGCTGCTGGTCGCGAACCGCAAGTGGGTCCTGCGCCTGCTCGGCCTGGCCCGCCGCAGCGCCCGCAAACGGGAAACCTCCACGCAAACCACCCTCATGCTCGGCTGCTTCGAGCGAGCCCTGTTCCCCTCCGTCAGCCGCAACCTCGCCGCCCTCGACCCGACCCTCGCCGTCGACCCGGACCAAGGCTGCTGCGGCGCCCTCCACGCCCACAACGGCGACCTCGAACAAGGCCGCGACCTGGCCCGCGCCCTCGGCGAACGCCTCCCCGGCACCATCGTCACCACCAGCGGCGGCTGCGCGGCGCACCTTGCCGACGTGATCGGCCGCGACCGCGTCGTCGAGGCCTCCGAGTGGCTGCTCAAGCAGAACACTGATACCGCGAAGACCGAGCGCCCGCTGCGTGTCGGCCTCCAAGACAGCTGCCACCTGCGCAACGGCCTCGGCGTCTGGCAAGAACCCCGCGAGCTGCTCGGCCGCACCGCCACCTACGTCGAACTCCCCTCAGCGGGCTCCTGCTGCGGCGCCGCCGGCACCTACGCGCTGGTCCGCAAGAAGGAGAGCAAAGCCATCCTGGCCAAGAAGATCGCCGAGATCGAGGCCGCCGACCTCGACCTGGTGATCGCCGTCAACCCCGGCTGCCTGCGCCAGCTCCAGACCGGACTGCGCAAATCCAAGAGCCGGACCAAGGCCGTGCACATCGTCGACTACCTGCGAGGCCGCCAGCCATGACCCAGCCCGAACTCCTCGACGCGGCCTTCAAGGGCCTGCCCCTGCACGCCGCCGTCACCCTGGGCGAGCTGCCGTCGCAGGGCTGGAACATCCGCCGCGGCGACACCTCCACCCCGGTCGCCGTCCTGCGGGACGCGGCGCTGGACGCCAACCTCGACGTCATGCGCCGCTTCTGCGAATCGGCCGGCGTCAGCATCGCCCCGCACGCCAAGACCACCATGTCGCCGCAGCTCATCGCGCGCCAACTCGCGGCCGGCGTCTGGGGTCTGACCGCCGCGTTGCCGGCCCAGGTGCGGATGCTGTGGTCGTTCGGCGCGCGCCGGGTCCTGATGGCCAACGAGCTGACCGACCCCACCGCCCTGCGCTGGCTGGCCCGCGAACTCGCCGCGCATCCGGAGCGCGAGCTGCTGTGTTACGTCGACTCCCTGGCCGGCGTCCGCCTCGCCGAGCAGGCCTTCGCCGAGGTCGCGGCCGAGGCCGCGCTGCCGACCGACGAGCCCGCGCGCGAGCTCCGGCTGCCGGTCCTCATCGAGCTCGGCCACGAATCCGGTCGCACCGGCGCGCGCGACCTCGCCACCGCCCTGGCGGTCGCCGAAGCCGCGGCTGCCGCTCCGCACCTGGCCGTCGCGGGCGTCGCCGGCTACGAAGGCACCATCGGCCACGACCGCACTCCCGAAACCGTCGCCCGCGTCGACGCCTTCCTCACCGCGATCCGCGACCTCGCCACCACCCTGGCCGAACGCGGCCTGTTCGCCGCCGACCGCGAACCGATCGCGACCGCCGGCGGCAGCAGCTTCTTCGAACGCGTCGCGGCCGTCCTGGGCCCCCTCACCGCCGACGGCATCCGCGTCGTCCTGCGCAGCGGCTGCTACCTGACCCACGACCACGGCCAGTACGCCACGCTCACCCCCAGCGCCCGCCCCGAGTGGACGCTCCCGCCGTTCCAGCCGGCATTGGAGGTCTGGACCCGCGTCGTGTCCCGTCCCGAGCCCGGCCTCGTGCTGCTCAACGCCGGACGCCGCGACGTCTCGCACGACGCGGGCCTCCCGATCCCACTGGCTGCTTGGCGCGACAGCACCGACACGGCGATCCCACTCGATGCGGATACGCGTATCAGCGGCCTGAGCGACCAGCACGCCTTCCTGCGCGTCGCCCCCGAAAGCCCCCTGGCCGTCGGCGATCTGGTCGCGCTCGGCGTCTCGCATCCCTGCATGACACTCGATCGCTGGCGCCTGTTCCTGCTGGTGAACGAGGACTACGACGTCATCGGCGGCGCGCGCACCTACTTCTGAGCCTTCTGGGCCGCCACGCAAATGCGCGACCAGCCGTGGCGGCGCCTCGACGTCCCGCAGGAGCGCCACCGCTTGCGGCGGCAGGGGACGCAGCTCCGGCCGGGTCGTCTCCTCCAGCGCGATCGGCGATACCCATGGGGCGGTTCCGGTTCCGGTTCCGGTATCGGCATTGGCGTCAGTCACTAAGTCAGGTTAGTGCCGTATCAGGCAACGTTTGCCCTGGTGATGACTTGGGCTGGGCGGAGGTTGTCGGCGTGGTGGTTTCGCTAGATTGCTGGCTGGGTTGCGGTTGGGCTGTGGTTTTCAAAAGCTTTTTACGGCCTTCGGTCATAGTTGTGCCGGTTCGGGGTTCGGGGTGGTGGGTGTGTTTGTCGGCTGCCGGTTTCCGCGTTCACAACCCCGCCCCACCTCAGGCCTCTTCAACTCCAGCAAGTCAGGACAAGGGCAAAAGCAAAATCAAGGGCTGAAGGTCAAGGTCAAGGGCTGTGGTGAAGGGCCGGGCCTCCGGCGGGCCTCGGCAACCTCAGGGAAACTAGCGCGGTTCCCTAGGGTGGCCGGGTGAGTCTCAGCGGCGGCGGTCCCTGAGGTGGTGCGGTCCGTTCCCCACGGCCGCGTCGTCAGCCCGATGGGTACAGCACCGGTGTCCGGGGGTCAAGTCCGCGCGGCTGCGGTTGGGTGCCTGAGCTGCGGTTTGTGATAGCGCGAACTTGACCCCCGGCCACCGGCACTGTAGGCGAAGCCCTGCCGACGCGACCGAGGGGAACGAACCGAAAACCAGCCGGAAGAATGGCAATCGCAGGGACCGACAACGCGGGTCGGCGATGCG